>NZ_JAGPYU010000009.1:0-83787 GCF_024453945.1 Corynebacterium sp. CCUG 61414 | reverse complement strand
CCTCGCTTGTCGGTTCGCTTGTCCGCGGGGCGGACGGTTCCGCTGCGGAAGTCGTCGCCTTGGTGGTGCTCGGCTCGCTCGTCGGTTCCGTCGAAGGCTGCTCGCTTGTCCGCGGCGCGGACGTGGTGGGCTCCTCGCTTGTCGGTTCGGTTGTCCGCGGGGCGGAAGTTGTCGGTTCTTCGCTCGTTGGCTCGCTTGTCCGCGGCGCGGAAGTCGTTGGCTCCTCGCTTGTCGGTTCGCTTGTCCGCGGGGCGGACGGTTCCGCTGCGGAAGTCGTCGCCTTGGTGGTGCTCGGCTCGGTCGAAGGCTCGGTCGAAGGTTTGGTCTCCGACGTCTTCGGCGTAGTCGTCTCCTTTGCCTTCACGGTGACGTGGAATTTCGTCTCCTGCTTGGAGCCGTCGCGGAAGTAGATCTCGAGGGGAACCGTGAAGTCGAAGTCACGGGCGTGGCTTGGTACTTCAACGGAGACAGCGCCGTCCTTGTCCGTGTTGACCTTCACGCCGTTGACGCTCTGGTTCTTCGGGCCGTTGACGGTGGCACCGGTAGGTAGTGCTTCGGTTGGTTTGAACACGCGGTTCTCGCCGGCTTTGACGGTCACGTCCTTGTAGGTGACCTTGAACTTGTCGGACTCGGGGTTGGTTGGTTTCTCGAAGAGGACGACCGCGTTGGTGACGGTGCGGGAACCGTCGGGGAACTCGACGCGGACAGGCACGTTAATCTGGGTGCCTGCGCGGGTGCCCTCTGGGGCTTTGACGGTCACCACACCGGTCGCAGGCGCGATGCCGATCTCCCATCCTGTTGGTGGCGTCGCGTTCATGGCGAACTTGGTGCCCTCCGGCACATCCTTGAGCGCGGGGGTGATGGTGGCGGTTTCATCGGCTGGGGATTTCTCCACCGGGTAGTCGACGCTAGCCTTGCTGGACTGCCACACGGGGTCCTTGGTCACCTCGACCTTGGCCTGTACGAAGTCTTGGGATTCGTCGGAGTAGGTGACGATGACGGGCACATTCGCGACGGCACCGGCAGCGAGCGGCTGCTTTGGTTTCGCGGTGATGGTGCCGGTGGTGGCGTCGATAGACAGGTCCCACAGCTTGGACTCGCCCATGATCTTAAAGTTGGTGCCTTCGGGCAGCTCAGCGGTCTGCTTGAGGGTGGCCGTTTCGTTACCCGCGATCTGCGCTGTGGTGTACACCGGCGTGTGCTTCGCGGCGAGGCGGTCGGACGGCGGGGTGGTGTTGCCGTGCTTGTCGGCGACGGTGACTTTGGCGTGCTTGACGTCGGAGGAGCCGTCGGGGAACTCAGCGCGAACTGGGATGGAGAGCCAGGAGCCGTAGCCGATGTCGCCGGCCTTGACCGTGACGGCGCCGGTGGTTTCGTCGACGCTCACGTCCCACTTCTCAATCTTGTCACTGTTGAGGTAGAACTTCGTGCCTTGCGGGAACGTGCCGGTTGGCGTGACGGTGACGCTCTCCTTTGGCTGGACGAGCGAGTCCTTGTACTCGATAGTGGAGGTGTTGGCGTTGTTGTTGCCACCAGGAACGACGGTCACTTCGGCGTCGTAGGTGGCCGTGGTTTTGTCGGCGAAGAGAACTAAGACGCGGTAGCGCAGTCCCTGGCCAGGGCGCAGTTTCGGTGCGGCCTCGATGGTCACAGCGCCGGTTTTCTCGTCGGTGGTCAGCTTCCAGCCGTCGATGCTGGTCGGGCCGACTGCCTTGGCGCCCTCGGGGAGGGGGACGCTCGGTTCGACGGTGATGGTGTCGCCTGCGGTGATTTCGGCGTCGCGCCATTCGCGCGCCTCCTGAGACTGAGACGCCGCAGACGCCGAATCTGACGCTGCGGTCGTCTCAGTAGTCTCTTCCGCGCGCAACTGAGGTGCGGCCAGGCCGGCGCCGATCAGCGCTGCGGTGGTTGCCAGTACTGCGGTGTACTTTGTAGCGTTCATTGTTCCTCCACCAAGTGTTCTCTAATGGTCCGTGTAAATAGTTGCCAGTGTAGGAGAAAGTACGCGATTACGCTTCCTCGACCCACCGCAAATAGGTGGTGCCGGCGACGTCAGCGAAGGCGTCGTTGGCTCCGGTCAGGGGGCGCAGGGCCCGGATTGTGTCGGCGAGGCCGCAGGCGGCGGCGTGTGCGGTGTCGTAGACGGGCACGCCGTGGAGGTGGGCGCCGGGGACGGCGGCGCAGGCGCAGAGCGCGCCGAAGGAACGTATTCGCACCTTATATATATGCGCGCATTCGTCGGCGATGGCCAGCAGCTGCTCACTGCTCAGGCTACGCATCGCGGGCCTGCCGGATGCGGCGTTCGGTGTGGGCGTATTCCTGCAGGGTGGTGCGGGCGAGGTTGGTAATGGTGGCGTCGTCAAGAAGGCGGGAGGCGGCGGTGACGATGGCGCGGCGGGCGGCCTCTTGCTTGGAGCAACCCCAGGCGGAGGCGAGCATGATGAGTGCTGTGTCTTCGTCTGTGGAGAGTCGTAGCGTCATAGCCATGTCGTGATGGTATCAGAGTGATACCACGGCGCAAGGGTGATTCGGCGCACAAGGCGCTAGAATCGGTAGGAACCAATGTTTGACGAAAGGTGAGCAATGAGTGATGACACTCTAGGTGGCGGCGGTTCCGACGCCATCCAGCCCATTGACATCAATGAGGAGATGCAGACGAGCTACATCGATTACGCGATGAGCGTGATCGTCGGCCGTGCGCTCCCGGATGTTCGCGATGGCATGAAGCCGGTGCACCGCCGCATCATTTACGCGATGTACGACCACGGCTACCGCCCCGAGCGTTCGTACGTGAAGAGTGCCAAGCCTGTCGCTGACACGATGGGTAACTTCCACCCGCACGGTGACAGCGCCATTTACGACACGCTGGTGCGCATGGCTCAGCCTTGGGCGATGCGCTACCCGCTGGTCGACGGCCAAGGCAACTTCGGTTCCCCTGGTAATGACGGCCCAGCGGCTATGCGTTACACCGAGTGCAAGATGACGCCGCTAGCGATGGAGATGGTCCGCGACATCCGCGAGGACGCCGTGGAGTTCTCCCCGAACTACGACGGCAAGACCCGCGAGCCGGACGTGCTGCCGTCGCGTGTGCCGAACCTGCTGATGAACGGCTCGAACGGTATCGCTGTCGGCATGGCCACCAACATTCCGCCGCACAACTTGAACGAGTTGGCGGAGGCTATCTACTGGATGCTCGACAACTATGACGCGGATGAGCAGGCGGCGCTCGACGCGGTGATGGAGCGAGTGAAGGGCCCGGACTTTCCGACGGCCGGCCTCATCGTCGGCGATCAGGGCATCAAGGACGCCTACACCACGGGCCGCGGTTCCATCCGCATGCGTGGTGTGACCGAGATCGAAGAGATCGGCAACCGCCAGGTCATCACGATTACGGAGCTGCCGTACCAGGTCAACCCGGATAACTTCATCCACAACATCGCGGAGCAGGTTACCGCGGGCAAGATGGTGGGCATCTCCAAGATTGAGGATGAGTCCTCCGACCGCGTGGGCATGCGCATCGTGGTCACGCTGAAGCGCGACGCGGTTCCTCGAGTGGTGCTCAATAACCTGTACAAGCACTCGCAGCTGGAGACGAACTTCTCCGCGAACATGCTCTCCATCGTCGACGGCGTGCCGCGCACGCTGCGCCTCGACCAGATGCTGCGCTACTACGTCAAGCACCAGATCGACGTCATCGTTCGCCGCACCAAGTTCCGCTTGGATGAGGCCGAGAAGCGCGCCCACATCCTGCGAGGCTTGGTCAAGGCCCTCGACGCGTTGGACGAGGTCATCGCCCTGATCCGTCGCTCGCCAACGGTTGACGACGCCCGCCAGGGCCTGATCAAGCTTCTCGACGTCGACGAGATCCAGGCCAACGAAATCCTGGCAATGCAGCTGCGCCGCCTGGCAGCGCTGGAGCGCCAGAAGATCGTCGACGACCTGGCCGAGATCGAGCGCAAGATTGCCGACTACAAGGACATCTTGGCCCGTCCGGAGCGCCAGCGGGAGATCGTTGGCAACGAGTTGCGTGAGATCGTCGAAAAGTATGGCGACGAGCGCCGCACCCAGATCGTGGCCGCGACCGGCGATGTGACCGAGGAAGACCTCATCGCGCGCGAGAACGTCGTGGTTACCATCACCTCCACCGGATACGCGAAGCGCACGAAGGTGGATGCGTACAAGTCGCAGAAGCGCGGCGGCAAGGGTGTCCGCGGGGCGGAACTGAAGCAGGACGACGTGGTGAAGCACTTCTTCATCTGCTCCACCCACGACTGGATCTTGTTCTTCACCAACTTCGGCCGCGTGTACCGCCTCAAGGCCTACGAGCTGCCGGAGGCGGGCCGCACCGCTCGCGGCCAGCATGTGGCGAACCTGCTGGAGTTCCAGCCTGAGGAGCGCATCGCGCAGGTCATCCAGATCCAGTCCTACGAGGACGCCCCGTACCTGGTCCTGGCCACCCGCGACGGCCGCGTGAAGAAGTCCCGCCTGACCGACTACGAGTCGGCGCGTTCCGCGGGCCTCATCGCGATCAACCTCAACGAAGGCGACGCCCTGATCGGCGCCGCGCTGGCAGGCGAGGAAGACGACCTGCTGCTCGTCTCTGAGCAGGGACAGGCCATCCGCTTCACCGCTGACGACGACCAGCTGCGCCCAATGGGTCGCGCGACCGCCGGCGTGAAGGGCATGCGCTTCCGCGGCGACGACAAGCTGCTCGCAATGACCGTGGTCCAGGACGGCGAGTTCCTGCTCGTCGCTACCGCTGGCGGCTACGGCAAGCGCACCGCGATTGAGGAGTACAACACCCAGGGCCGCGGCGGCATGGGCGTGATGACGTTCAAGTACACCCCGAAGCGTGGCAAGCTGATCGGCGCCCTGGCGGTCGATGAGGAAGACCAGATCTTCGCCATCACCTCCGCCGGCGGCGTGATCCGCACCGAGGTCAACCAGATCCGTCCGTCCTCCCGCGCCACGATGGGCGTCCGCCTCGTCGACCTCGCGGATGACGTTGAGCTGCTGGCCATCGACAAGAACGTCGAGGAGCAGGGCGAAGAGGAGGCAACCGCGGTTGCCAAGGGCGAGAAGACGATTGAGGAAGCCAAGGAGCAGACCTCCTCGTCCATCTCCGCGTCGCCGAAGGATGGGGAGTAAACCATGGCCGCCCGCAAGATAGTGGTGCGGCGCGTGGGTGTCGCCTCCGTGTTTAAGGTGGCGACGATCCTCGCCCTCGTCGGCTTCGTCGCGTGGATGCTGGGCGCGGCCATCGTCTACTACGGCCTCGCGCAGACTGGGGTCATTGACTCCTTGAACTCGCTGGTCAGTGGCGTCGGCGGCGACCAAGTTATCGACGCCACCCTGGTCATGTCCGCGGCAGGCCTCTTCGGGCTCATCGGCGTGGTGTTCGTCGCGGTGATGGCCCCGCTGACGGCGTTGCTCTACAACGCCATCGCGGACCTGGTCGGCGGCGTCACCCTGGTGATGTCCAACAGGGCGCGATAGCCGTGAGATACCTACCGCTATAACAACTATAAAAACACCGCTTGTACTGGCGATTTGTCAAAGGTTATAGTGGTAGGTAAGCTTACTTCTCGTTCCCAGGGCCTATAGCTCAGTCGGTTAGAGCGCATCGCTGATAACGATGAGGTCGCAAGTTCGATTCTTGCTAGGCCCACAGGAACAAAAGGGGCATTAGCTCAGTTGGTAGAGCACCTGCTTTGCAAGCAGGATGTCAGGAGTTCGATTCTCCTATGCTCCACAGGTTCACCCTGGTCTCCGGTTCGGAGGCCAGGGTTTTTTCGTATGGTTCTTCATGCGTTGACATGTGTCCCCCCTGTTTGGTGGCAGTGGTGTTTTGAGTGTGATAGATCACGTTCTTGTTGCATACTTTGACAGGTTTTGTGAAGCTGCTGGTCAGGGGGTTTTTGGGGGTTGTGGGGTGTGGTTTTGTGGGTTGTGGTGGTGGTTTTGTGGTGGTGGGGGTGTAGTGGACTACTTTCAGGGAGATTTTTGTGATTGAATAAATGTCTGTCAGTTTGTGGATCCGTGTTCAGATGGTCTTCAGGCTGCTTCGAATATCTCCTACGATTTTTAAGGATTGAGCCGTTGCAAAACGCACATCTTAAGAAGCGAATCATGGCCGGCCTGATTTCAGGCGCAATGATTGCAGGTGGCGCTGTTGTCGTCGCCCCGGACGCAAGCGCAGACGATCGCATTACGGGTACGTACTCCGCACTGCCGAGCGACAAGTACGATGAGGCGCTGCGCTTTAACACTGAGCAGATCAAGATGCTCACGAATCAGAATGATTACCAGGCCATGCTGAAGACCTGGATGCAGGTCACCCCGATGGGCCCGGGCTGGTGCATTGATCTTGAGAAGCCGCAGCCAAACCTGCAGACCCAGGGCTACGAGCTGCGCAAGCTGGACGGCATGTCCGGCCTGTACGGCTTCAACGGCTTTAACGGCGACCTTGGTATTAACGCAGACATCGAGACGGCAGCGATCTCGCTGACGAAGTCGATGCTGAAATCCTGGTACGAGCGCAACTTTGAGGACGTCAAGAAGAAGAACGTCGCGCTGCAGGCCCTGCTGTCGAACAACAAGAGCGTTCTGGACGGCCAGCGTTCCTACATCATGAACGGCCAGACCCAGAACGGCGTTCGCGTCACCAACCAGGAGTTCACCCAGTGGACCGGTTTCCGCATCAGCGCTGTCTTCGGCGGCACCCAGGAGTTCCAGCCGAACTTCGCACTGATCAAGGATGAGGCTGCGTTCAGCCGCGTCTCCAGCACCGTCCGTGCTGGCGAGTACGTCACCATCCTGCTGCCGAAGGATTACAACATCTACCAGGATGGCCGCGAGGCAACCTTCCAGCGTCTGATCCCTCCGACCCAGCCGGGCCTGGACGGCTTCTACCCACGCCCAGGCGGCGGCAACGGCGGCGGCACTGTGACCACCACCGTGACGGTTCCTGGTGAAGCTGGTGTCACCTCCACCGTGACCGAGACCGGCCGCCCGACCATCACGCACACTGTGTACAAGGATGGCGGTGTCGAGCGGGAGACGGTGACCGTTCGTCCGACGGTGACGAAGACCAACGAGCGGCAGGAAGTTCACTACAAGACGGTTGAGGTCGCTCCGGAAACGGAGACCGTGACGCATGAGGTAGTGAAGCCTGCTGTTACCGTCACCGAGTTCGAGCAGGGCGGACCAACGTCCACCGCCACTGAGACCGTCACGGAAGATCCGCGCGTCATCGTCGTGGAGAAGCGTGACCCGGTAACCGTCACCGAAACTGCAACGGCGAAGCCGACGATCACCGAGACCGACAAGGTCCAGCCGAAGGTCACGGTTACTGAGCCTGTCTACGTCACCGAGACGAAGAATGTCGCGCCGAAGACCGAGACGAAGACGGTCACCGCTGCGCCGAAGACCGAGACGAAGGTCGTTGACACGACCGTCACCCGTGTTTCCGAGAAGCACGAGACCACCACGATCGAGCGTCGTTATTCCCAGTTCAACTACTTCTACGACTTCTCCAACACGAGCGAGTCGAAGGTTATTGAGCCGAAGAACCTGGGTAACTGGACCATCGAGTTTGTCGACGACTCCAACGGCCTGGTCGAGGTCACCAAGGAAAACAACCGCCTCGTTATCACCCCGAAGAAGCAGGGTGAGGGCGACGTCCGCATCATCATCAAGGATGGTAACGGCAACCGCCACGAGTACCGCATCCACGTGGTGAACAAGGATTCCGAGAAGACCACCGAGAAGACTGTTCGCGTGGACAACCACTTCTTCAACGTCGGGGTTACTGGCCTTGACCAGTCCATCACGATCCCAGAGGGCTGGAAGTACGAGGTCACCGAGGGCAAGGACCTGATCACCACCACCCAGGATGGCAACACCCTGAACGTGAACGTCAATGCCGGCGTGATCACTGGCAAGGTGAAGGTCAAGGTCTACGAGGTTGACAAGGACGGCAAGCCAACCGGTAACGAGCAGAACTACGAGTTCAACATCGATACCAAGCCGAACAAGTACAACCAGTCCCGCGTGATCGGTAACATCTCCTCGTACAAGATCGAGGTAGACAACATCGTCGGCGAGCCTGAGATTCTCAAGGGCAAGGACATTGTTGAGTCCCTGGAGAAGAAGGGTGACCACTGGGTACTGACCCCGAAGGCTGGCCAGACCGGCACCGTGATTGTCCGCGCCAAGAACGACAAGGGCGAAACCTTCATGTTCACCCTCGAGGTTCGCGACGGCCGTAACGTCCTGATCGACTCCGAGACGGAGCTCATTACCGTTGGCGGCGAGGTTAAGATCACGGGTGAGGAAGGCGACAAGCTCGAGATCGCCCGCGGTAAGGATCTCGTCGACCCAGCTCAGCTTGAGGGCACCGGCGAGTGGACCCTGAAGCCGAGCAAGGACGGCCTGATCGTTGCACACGTCAAGGATGCCGAGGGCAACCTGGTCGCGGTTTACACGATCATCGTGACGCCACAAGAGGCGAAGCCTGCGACACAGCCAGTCGACTACACGATTTCGAACCGCAACACGGCGGTCCTGACGAAGGGTGTGACCTCCAACGACTTCGTATTCCCAGAGGGTGAAGATAACTTCAGCTGGGTTCAGGATCAGGACAATCCTGACAAGTACTACCTGATGCCGAACCCTGACTTCGAGGGTGACATCAAGGTCGTCGAGCAGTCCAAGGGTGGCCATGCGCTGATCGAGTACACGATCCACGTCAAGCCTGCTAAGGTTCACGAGTTCGACGCCGTCACGGTTCCAGACAACTCGGAGCAGCCTGCGCCTGTGCTGTCCCAGCCTGACAAGCAGAAGCTCGTCGTGGTGTCTGGTAAGGACCTGATCGACGGCGACGTCAACGAAGCTGGCGGCGGCAAGATCAAGATCAAGGAAGGCGTTTCCGGAAAGATCGTCCTCGAGGTCCAGAACTCCCGTGGCCTGCCGGTTTCCCGCTACACCTACAATGTTGAGCTGACGAAGCCGAACAAGTCCGAGTTCAAGATCACCTCGGATGACAAGTTCACCACCGAGCTCAACCCTGGTGACAAGCTCACCGTCGTCGAAGGCGAGAACCTCGTTGAAGTGACCCAGAACGGTGACGAGTGGACTGTCACGCCGAAGGATGGCGCTGAGGGCACGGTCGTCCTCGACGTCACCGACAAGGACGGCAAGGTCTACAAGCAGTTCATCTTGGATATCACCAAGGGAACCGGTAGCGGCTCCGACTCCTCCAACAACTCCGTTGTTGAGCACAAGATCACGGAGCAGGGCACCTTCGACGTCACCATTGTCAACAACAACAAGTACGAGGTTGTTGAGGGCAAGGAATACGTCACCGTCGTCAACGACACCGACAAGCGCTTCGAGCTCCGCATCAACGAGAACACCGAGGGCAAGAAGGTTGTTGTCGTTGAGAAGAACAACGGCAAGGTTGTGAAGACGCACAACATCACCATCACCAAGAGCGGTGGTGTGCTGAAGTTCGTCGAGGAGCGTCGTGTCTACCAGCCGAAGCTGACCGACAAGATCACCACGGGCGAAGGCAACACCTTCCGCGTCCTTCGTGGTAAGGACCTCATCGAGGAGATCCCGACGCACCCAGGCAGCTTCAACGTGAAGCCTTTGCCACAGAAGTCTGGTCGCGTCCTCATCGAGGAAGTTGACGGTGCTGGCAACCCGGTTCGCATCATTGAGATCGACGTCCCGGCTACGTCCGAGGGCAACATCATCGGCAAGCCAGGCAACCACGATGTCAGCCCGAACCCAGATGGTTCCTGGAAGATTGTCGTTCCTGGCGGTGGCGCGACCGACATTGAGATTTGCTCTGGTTCGAACTGCAAGCCGGTGGATCCGGACATGGTTGTTCCGAACCCGGACGGGTCCATCACGATCAAGCCTGGTAAGGGCGGCATCGAGAAGGGCACGACCCACATCACGTTCATCCCTCAGGTGAACGGTCAGCCGCAGAAGCGAGTTCGAATCAATGTCGAGCTCACGAGTAAGGATGTGGCTACTTCTTCCGACGGCAAGTGCATCGCATCCCTCGTGGGCATCGCTTCGCCGCTGCTGCTCCTGATCCCGCTGGGTATCCTGTCCCAGGTTCGCGTTCCGGGCCTTGAAGGCGTCCAGGGCAAGCTGAACGCCGCTGTCCGCGAGGCAAACGACCGCATCCAGCGTGGCCTGGGCATCTACGACCCCGACCGCGCAGAGCGCGCTGCGGGCCTCCAGGCCTCATTCAACGTAGCCAACCCAGAGATGGTCGGCCTCGCAGCCGGTGCTCTCGGAACGATTACTGTGGGTCTGCTCATCGCGGACGCTGTGCTCCGCTCCTGTGGCCAGGGCGACAAGACCTCGTCCTACCAGATTGGTAAGGCAACGGGTAACGACACCCTCATTTACGGTTCTTCGAAGAAGAACGACGTAATCAGGACCGCAACCCCGGTCCCTACTACTGAGGCAAATGCTCCGGCGCAGCCTGAGAAGTAATTTCGCCTAGCAGAAGGCCCCTTCCACTTTCGGAAGGGGCCTTTTGGCGTTCATCGAGGTGAGCACGATGACACGTGTCCCCCCTGTTTGGTGGCAGTGGTGTTTTGAGTGTGATAGATCACGTTCTTGTTGCATACTTTGACAGGTTTTGTGAAGCTGCTGGTCAGGGGGTTTTTGAGGGTTGTGGGGTGTGGTTTTGTGGGTTGTGGTGGTGTTTTTGTGGTGGTGGGGGCGTAGTGGACTACTTTCAGGGAGATTTTTGTGATTGAATAAATGTCTGTCAGTTTGTGGATCCGTGTTCAGATGGTCTTCAGGCTGCTTCGAATATCTCCTACGATTTTTAAGGATTGAGCCGTTGCAAAACGCACATCTTAAGAAGCGAATCATGGCCGGCCTGATTACAGGCGTCATGGCCGTTAGCACCGTGCACGTTGCTGCGCCGAACGCAAGCGCAGACATTGCTGTTACAAGCCAGTACGATCAGCTCTCCCAGGAGGAGCTGCAGAAGGTCTTTGAAGGCCAGCAGATCTGGAAAGAGAAGATCCCGAAGGGCCAGAACGCTCTCGGTCTGCTGGCTACCCAGTACGGCCCGGGCTGGTGCATCGACTGGGGCGTCGATAACCCGTGGAACAACCCGAAGGGTTACTCCTTCCGTAAGCTGACCGGCCAGTCCGGCCGCTACGGCGTTGGTAACCGCATCAACCCGGATGTTGAGAAGGGCGCCATCAACCTGATGAAGGCCGTTCTCGAGGACCAGGAGAAAGGCGACATCGAGGGCGTTAAGCGCAAGATGATGTACATGCAGGCGTTGGTTTCCAACAACCTTGCATACCTCAACGAGGTTCGCCCGAACCTGATGGGTGACGCGATGTTCACCGAGCTGACCGGTTTCGAGATTCGCTACAAGCGTGTTGATAGGGCAAACCCGGGGCCGAACTACTACCTCGTCGTTAACGAGGGAGCGATGGAAAAGGTTCGCAAGAGCTACAACAAAGGCGAATACATCGTTGTCTTGATGCCAAACAACTACAACCTGAATTTCAGCTGGAGGCGTGAATACACTTCCCAGCGTCTGATCACGCCGTACCAGCCAGGTCTGGAGAAGCCGAAGCAGCCAAAGCCGCAGGAGCCTCACTACACGAACACGACAGTGACGCTGCCGAAGAGCACGGTTACCACCGTCGTGACAGTCCCAGAGGCGACCGAGACCCGCTGGGAGCAAATCCCGCCGACCACGAAGGTAACGACTGTAACGAAGCCGGCGGAGACGAAGACCACTACGGTTACTCACGAGCCGTCGACGGTGACGACGACCAAGCGTGAAAACGGCAAGGACGTCACGGTCACGAAGACCATCACGCCGGAGCCGTCGATCGTTGAGACGGTTGTTCCAGGCTCGACAGTCACCAACACGACGACCGTTACTGAGCGCCCAGTCGTGACCACGGTCAAGGAGCACGTCACCCCGACGACGGAGACCCACTACACGACCGTCCCAACGACGGTTGAGGTCACCCCGTCTGACGTCACCGAGACGAAGACCGAGCAGTCCACGGTCACGACGACTTCCACGAACGTCAACGTTCAGGAGATCATCAAGGAGTACTACACCCGGATCGAGAAGGAAGTCTACGAGATCCACAACACGATCGACATCCGTCACAAGGACGAGAAGAAGATCCTTGACATGGGCGATCTGAAGAAGCAGGGCTACTCCTGGCGCATCACGAAGGGCGAGGACCTCGTGATCGTGGATCGCGATAAGGACAACAACCTGATCATCAAGCCGAAGGATGACTTCAAGGGATCCGGTGTTGTTGAGATCGTCGTTACCGATGAGAACGGCAACGAGTACATCTACGAGCTGCAGATCAACGATCGCACTGGTGAGGTCGAGCACCTCAACAAGATCGTGAACAACTACTTCTACAACATCAACCAGGGTGGCTCTGATCGCACCAAGATCATCACGCTGGACAAGGGTGACAAGGTAGAGGTTCTCGAGGGTGGCGACATCGCGACCGTGAAGGACGATGGTGCTGGCAAGCTCGTCATCACCCCGAAGGACAAGGATGTTCACGGTGAGGTGATCGTCAAGATCACGTCGAAGAACGGTGAAGAGAAGCAGAACATTATCACCATTGAGAACATCAACTCCACCTACAAGGTGACCCGCGAGATCCTCAACACCTCCGTGGGCTTCGTTGAGCGTCGTGGTGGTACCAAGTTCGAGATCACCTCCGACGAGAACAAGGTCATCAAGGAGATCGTCGAGGACGGCGACAACTGGAAGATCGTTCCGAACGAAGGCGCTGAAGGCGAAGCAACCGTCACCTTCACCGACAAGGACGGCCGCACCTACGAATTCACGTTCATCGTCAAGAAGGACGTGAATGCTGGCCCGGACATCCGTGACGTTCTCATCAACCACGATGGCAAGGTCGAGATCGAGCGCCGCGACAACTACACCATCAAGATTGTCAGCGGTGAAGACTACGCGAAGATCATTGAAGAGAATGGCAAGTGGGTCGTGAAGCCGACCGACGCAGCTGCCAATAACCTTCAGGGCAGCCAGGTCGTCGTTCAGGTGAACGACGACAAGGGTGAGCTGCGCAACATCTGGAACATTCAGATTAACCCTGCTCTCAACCAGGACACCTTCGAAAAGCGCGTGCTGCAGCGTGAGGCGGTTGATCGTTCCTACATGACGATTAACGCTGGCAACGCCACGAACAACAACCTCACCATCACTGAGGGTGAGGACTTGGTCGTCAAGGATGAGAAGAATACGAAGACCAACGACAACGGTGACACTACCGATTTGCGCTTCCGCTTCAAGCCGGGCACGAAGGGCCAGGTCAAGATCCAGGAGACCATGCGTTGGCTCGACGTAGAGGATATTCCTGAGGGTTCCACCGTCGCTGACGAGAGCCTGCTCGACCCGAACAATGATAACCCGAAGAAGCCGAAGATCATTGTTGATAAGGCTCCGAAGAACAAGGACGGCAAGCGGTACGTTGACCTTGTCATCACCGAGTGGGTTGTTGATGTCGAGCCGGGTCACGTCCAGGAGCTGAACCACGAGTTCACCACTGACAACGACCTGACGATTCAGGGCACCGACCTCAAGCTCATCAAGGGCGAGGAGCTGCTGAAGTCGAAGCCTGAAGAAGGTTCCATCATGAAGCTGGAGCCGAAGCGTGAGGCAGAAGGCACCGTTGTCGTCGAGAACCGCACGAACGACGGCTACGTCTTCGAGCGCTACACCATCAACTTCAAGCCTGGTCGTGACTTGAACAAGGTCATCAAGCGCGTGATCACGACGGATAGCACCGCGAAGTTGGCCCGCTACGAGAACGATAAGGTCTTCAAGGTCCTCGAGGGTACCCTGGCAGATGGTAAGGACATCACCAGCGAGTTCAAGAAGTACTTCAAGTACTCCGAGGAGACGAACGAGTTCCAGCTCGTGCCGCTCGAGGCAGCAATCGGCAAGGTCTTCACCTTCCAGATCGCTGACGACCGTGGCGTGTACGCGAACTACGAGTTCACCGTCGGCACTGGCGAGAACAAGAGCAACCGCACCTTCGAGATCCCAGAATCGTCTGAGTTCCGCGTGCTGCAGATCAACCCGAACACCATGGTGTGGGTTAGTGGTTCCGAGAACTTCACGACTAACGTTCAGGACAGCGGTTCTGTCGACGGCAAGAGCAACAAGATCTCTGAGTGGGTTGCAAAGCCTGTGAAGGATTCGGCTGGCAAGTCGGGCATCGTGCAGGAGGTTGACCCAGACGGCAACGTTGTCAACCGTTACACGCTGAACATCACGGCGCCGAAGTTCCGTAAGTTCGATGAGGTTCAGAAGGGCGCTCTTGTTGGTGAGACGCAGACCATCGAGAAGAAGGACAAGGACAACACCTTGGCCATCGTCAAGGGCCGCGATCTTCTCACTGACATCAGCGCTGATAACTCCGTCTTCACTCCGACGGACAAGGCTGCAAACCAGTCTGTGGTTGTTGAGGAGTACAACGCCAACGGTGACCTGGTGACTCGATACACCATCTCCGTCCTGCCAAAGGGCTGGTCCACCTCCGAGGGTGCAAACATTGCCGACCCGAACAAGCTCTTCATCATTAAGAAGAACGAGAAGACCGGCGTCATCACCATCCAGCTCAACCCTGACTCTGGCGTGAAGCTTGACCTGAGCAAGGTCGACTTCGACATTGTCGGCGGTAAGGCGACGAAGGAGTTCAAGGACGGCAAGTGGATCATCACCCCGGAGAAGAATGGCAACCTCACCATCGTGCCGATCTTCCCGAACTCTGCTCAGGGTGCTCCAGTCGATGTTGAGGTAAATATCACCGTTACGAAGGAAACCAAGGGTTCCTCGAACGCGAACTTCAAGGACCCGAAGTGCATCGCTGGTCTGGTCGGCATGGCGTCGCCACTGCTGCTGTTGATCCCGCTGGGCATCCTCTCCCAGGTCCGCATTCCGGGCCTCGAGAGCCTGCGCGCAGAGGTCAACGCAGCCATCAAGCGCGCTAACGATGACATCCAGCGTGGCCTGGGTATCTACGACCGCGACCGCGCAGAGCGCGCAGCCGGCCTGCAGGGTGCGTTCCAGGTAGCGAACCCACAGATGATCGGCCTCGCAGGTGGCGCCCTCGGTGCCATCACCGCCGGCCTGATCATCATGGACGTTGTCCTGCGTAGCTGTGGTGTGGACGAAGCAACGTCCTCCTACCAGCTGGGCAAGGCAACCGGCAACCAGACCCTGATTGACGGTTCCTCCAAGAAGGACGATCAGGGCACCGAGGAAGCAAAGCCTGCCGAGGACAAGCCAGCGGAGAACAACTAACGTTGACTCCGTCTCAGGCTGAGGTCAGGGCATAACAAAACCCGGCCCGCACACCACACGGTGCGCGGGCCGGGTTTTCTCTTGCAGTAAAGGGAATCGGCTACTTCCGCTTCTTCGGCAACGCCATCAGCGCCGCACCCATCGAAACCAGCCACGAATCCTTCGCCAGGGAAAGGCCATCGTGGGAAGGACGGATGCCGTCGTCCTCGGTCATGGCGTCGTTGTTGAAGTACATCGTCAACATGCCAGCGCCAAACGAGCCAAGGGCCGCACCGGCGAGACGGTTGCTCACAAAGGGGGCGAGCAGCGCGCCGGCCACCGCTGCCTCAGAGACAGCGAGACCCTTGCCGAACTGCTCCGGATCCAACTTGCCAAGCGCAGGGATGCCCGTGGCAGCCATGCCTTGGAGGCCCTCGGCGGCCTCGCGGTTGAGGCCGAACTTGCCCAGGGCAGAGTTCAAAATGAAAAGCCCCGTCGGGACGCGCAGGGCAACGGATGCAAGCTTTGCGGATGTAGACATAGTGTGCTCCTTCGTTATTGGTAGATCGCAATGCGTGTTGACGCATCAACAATGTTGCGAGTCTACCAGTCGTAGAAGTCACCTGCAGAAGGGGGAGCGCACCAAATTCGTGATTTTCCGAAGGTCGCACACGTGTTTTCCCAGGTCACTAAACGCACCTAGGGCCAGTGAGGGAATTTGGTGCGCAGGCCAAGCATCACGACACCACATTCCCGAATCTCGAAAAGGCGACGCGACGTTTCCCCAGGTCGTCAACTCCACGAGGAGGAATTTGGTGCACTCCCCCTCACCTCAGTGCCAAAGCACGCAACTCTCTCTTCACGAGCTGGGTTTTTACCCCTTCCCCCAACAAGAATTGCGTCTTTTGGCACTGGCATCTCCCGATGGGACACCACATTCCCTCCCCGACCCCCATCGACCTGGGCTTTTCCAAACCCGGCTGCCAAAATCCAGGAATTTGGTGCGCGCATCCCCTGCCCAGACACCAAATTCCCGAATCTCGAAAAGGCGCCACAGCGTTTCCCCAGCTCACCGAACCCCCAAATAGGAATGTGGTGCCAGGGACCGGCCCCCAGCAACCACAAACCCTTACAGCGACAGCTCTGGGTGGATGTCCTTGTCGTTGAGGATGCGGCGCTTCCACATGCCCCACGCGCTGATCAACCACGCGGCCACTGCGAGCAGTGTGAGGACCACGATGGCGCGCAGCAGGCGCGGGTCTTCGGCGTGGTTGCCGAAGAAGGCGACGCGGATCATATCCACGGTAAAGCGCATCGGGTCCCAGGCGTGGACCCACTGGATGAACCCTGGCTGCACTTCGGGCGGGTAGAGGCCGTTGGAGGCCACCAGCTGGAGGGACATGAGCGCCATGGTGACCAGTCTGCCGGTGGCGGGGCCGAAGACCATGTTGATGGCCAGGATGAGGGACATGAACACCCAGGAGCCGAACCACAGCACGCCGAACAGGCCGAGTGGGTGCTTCGGCTCGACGCCGATCGCGACGACCTGCACGAGCCACAGCAGCACGGCCTGCACGAAGCCGACGATCAGGGACGGCAGCAGGGTGTGGGCGACCATGCGGAAGGGGTTGGTGCCGGAGTCGATGACGCGGCGTGAGAACGGCGCGAGGATCATGTAGAGCACCAGGCCGCCGATCCACAGGGAGAGGGACAGGAAGAAGGGGGAGAGGCCCTTGCCGAAGAAGGTGAGTTCGTCGCCGGTGTTGTTGTGTACGACGGGGTTACCGGCGGCCTCGGTGGCTTTCTCGAGGCGGTCGCCTTCCCAGGTTGGGGCTTTGTCGGCGCCTTCGTTGAGTTTGAGGCTGAGTTCGCCGGTGCCGTCGCTGAGGGTGACCAGGCCGTCGTTCAGGTCGTTGAGGCCGACGACGAGCTGGTTGGAGCCACCCGCGAGTTTGGAGGTGCCTTCGGCTGCGGAGTTCGCTCCCACGACGAGGCGGGAGGAGCCGTCCTTCAGCTTGCCGACGCCCACCACGAGCGTGCCGGAGCCGTCCTGCAGCATCCGCAGGCCCTGCGCCAGCGTCTGCGCACCGGCGGCGGCTTGGTCCATGCCGGAGCGGTACTTGGCGGTGGGGTCGTTGAGCTGGGTGGACAGTTCGTGGGCGCCGTTGCGCAGCCTGGTCAGGTCGTTGATCATCTGCGGGTTCATGGCGACGAACTGGTCGGCATTGAGCTGAGCTTTCAGGCCGCGGGCCTGATTGGCCAGGTCGGAGGCGCCGGGAACTGGGGTGGCGTCGAGCTGACGGATGGCCTGGTCCAGGGTGGCGTTGATGCTGTTGAAGGTGTTCTGGGCCACGTTGAGCTGGTCCGTGATGGAGGTCAGCTTGCCTACACCGCCAGCGATGGCGGCTGCTCCGGCGCCGAGCTGGGCGGTGCCGTCTTGGAGGGCGGTGAGGCCGTCGGCAAGCTTGTTGGCGCCTTGGGAGGCTTCGCCGAGCTTCTCGTTGAGGGTGTTAGCGCCCTGCTGGAGTTCGCCGATGCCGGAGTCGAGTTGCTGCGCGCCGTCGGCGAGCTTCTTGATGCCGTTGTCGAGCTCCCCGACGCCGCCGTCGAGCTTGCCGGCGCCGTCCTTCAGTTTGCCGCTGCCGTCCTTGGCTTTGTGCGCGCCGTCATCGAGTTTGCCCGCGCCGTCGGCGGCCTGCACCATGCCGTCGTGGATGGTGTTGAAGCCGACGAAGAGCTGGTTGACCACCTCTTTACTCACGCTCTCCGAGATGACGGAACTCATGATCATGGTGACCTGGTTGCCCAGCATGGTGGGGATGAACCCGTTGGTCTCATTGAGAGAAATGTTGAGTTTCGCCTGGTGAGGGTTGTCGGATTTGACGGATTCGGCGGCTTCGGAGAAGTCGCTGGGGATCTCTACGCCGAGGTAGTAGGTGCCGTCGGCGACGCCCTTCTGGGCTTCCTCCGCGCTGACGAGGCGGAAGTCCATGGGTTGCTCATCCATGAGCTCTTCGACGACGGTCAGGCCGTGCTCACCCTCGTCGGAGTTGACCAGGGCGACGGGCATCTTGTGCAGGTTGCCCAGCGGGTCGTAGTAGGACCAGACGAACAGTCCGCCGAAGAGCAGCGGGATGAGCGTGATGGCGATGATGGCGAGCGGCGGCAGTTTGCCGTGACCGAACTTTCGGAAGTTGCTGCCGATGTGCAGCCCTGCGATCATAGGTCCTCCTTGTTCACGCTGTTGACCAGCACTGGTTTGAGTTCTGCGACGTCGCGCAAGTTGTCGATGAATTCTTGGCGTAGCTCAAAGTTACGCAGCTGGTCTGGGTCGTCGACGATAATGAGCGGCGCGTCCGGTCGCGCGATGAGCGCGAGCAGTACACGCAGCCGCATCCGATCGACGATGCTGAGGTCGCCGATGCCGAGCTTGAGTTTGTCCTCGTCCAGGTCGAATTGGAGGGGTTCCAGCCAGGGTTCGACAAGTTCGTGGCCGAGCAGGTCACGCGGGATGCGCCGGAAGAACGGCAGCTCCCAGGAGATCTGCTCCCGGATGATTTCTTTTGTGGGAACGGAGCGCTCGACGGAGTCGATGAGCGGGATGCCCGCCAGGGCAATCTCGGGGAAGCGCTGGCGGGCGGTGGTGGGCTCGTCGAAAAGTTCGATGGTGCCGCTGTGTGGTTCGTAGCGGCCGGCGAGCGCCATACTCAGTGTGGACGCGCCGGACTCGCGCGGCGATGTGACCAGCGTGAACCCTTCGCCAACCTCGAGGTTGACCGGGTTGTTCCCTGGGCGCACGACGACGTCGACGGCTCGTAGGATGCAGTCCATTGAACACCTACTTTGGTTGATTTTCGTTGCAGAATGGTGCTAAGCGTAGGATTGACTATCAGTTAATGTCAAGCGGAAAGGAAGCACCATGCGGGCCGATGCGAGACAGAAACGCGAACAGCTTATCCGGGCAGCGGTGGAGAACTTCCGCACCCGCCCAAACTCGGAGGTCACGCTTGGTGAAATCGCGGAGCACGCGGGTGTGGGCATCGCCACGCTGTACAGGCACTTTCCGACGCGCGCCGACCTGCGCCAGGCGTGCGCCCTCGAGTTCATCGACGTGCTCGACGCGAAGCTGGGGGACACGCTGGCTAAGTTTGAGAGCGCGCCGGAGGAGCAGTGGCGCGCCTTTATTTGGGCGTGCGTGGACTCCGGGATCGGCATGCTGGTGGCGGCGCTGGCGGACGAGCCGCCGCACGCGCTAGAACCCACGGTACGGCAGCGCCGCGACGAGTTCTTCGCGCACGTCCAAGAGCTGCTGGACCTCGCCGCCCCCCACGGCCTTGTGGACCCAGCGCTGACCCCTTCCGAGATCGCCGCCGAGCTCATCGTGGTCACCCGCCCGATGAGCGCGAACCTGCGCGACCTCTTCCCAGACGTGAAGACACGCCTGGTCAACCACCTGCTGCTGGCGTGGCGGGTGGACGCCAACTAGCGGCTACGTCGTAGCGCGGCGCTGGTCGTCGTCGAGGGCGTCGAGGGTGCCGAACTGGTCGTCGGCGGAATCGGTGGAGTACACCAGCGTGGCCGTGCCCTCAGACTCGTCTTCGTGCAGCGCGTGCTTCGGCTCGTGGTTGCGCTCCTCAAGCTTTTCGCGCAGGTAGAACTCCCATAGCGCCCAGCCGCCGGCCGCGAGCGCGCCCGCACCGAGGGAGGCGAGCAGCACCTTCGAGCCGGTCCCACGCTTGCGCGCTTCCTTCTTCAGCGCGATCTGGCGGGCTTTGCGGTCGGGGGCGGTCGCGGCGTGGAGGGCGCGGCGGGCGTCGATACGCGCGTGGCTGGCGCGGGTGACTTTGCCTGCCTGCTGGCGCGCGGCGTCGTAGATTCCCTCGAGCTGTGGCACGTCGGCGAGGTCGTTGAGGTCGTCGATGTTGTCGTCCTTGATGGCTTCGGTGAGTGCTTCGTAGACGTCGCGCTGCTGCTTGCTGTTGAGTTCGCGGAAGTAGTTCCAGGCGCCGCTGATGCCGCGCAGTGCGAGTCGTGCAGTGGTGAGGTTCATGTGTGCTCCTTCGTTGTGTTCTCTCTCAACCACCCTAGCGGGAGGAGCGGACATGTGCCCCCTTAGTCCACACAAAGTAGACAGAGCGGTACGGAATCTCCAATTATTATTCACTTTTCGCAGCTTGCTGACCTGCGCTAATGAACAGCGCTACGCAGAAGTTCTTGTGCACCGTTGCGTCCAGTTTTAAATTTCAACGCATCCCATCAACAGGAAGCAACAGAACAGAAGGCAGGTGAGTCGGATGCGGCAGGCAACGCTGGAAACGCGGATCTCCGCGTCGGCACCGTTGGACGGCAGCGAGGAGGAGCTCACGCCACGCACGCAGCGGGCACGCACGGCACTCAGCTTCGAGGTGATCCCACCGCGTCACGACGCCGACTCCGCCAAACTCGACGCCCTCATCCAAGGGCTCGCCGCCTACCAGCCCGACTACGTGTCGGTCACCAGCTCGCACCGCAGTGACTGGCTGGAAGGCACCGCCCGCCTCATCGAACGCATCGCGCAGACCACGAGCATGCGCCCCATCGCGCACCTCGCCTGCACCGCAGGCACGCCCGCCGAGCTCGAGCAGTGGATCACCCAGCTTATCGACGCCGGCGTCCGCGGATTCCTCGCGCTTCGCGGCGACATCCCAGCCGGACTCGACCGCCTGCCCGACACGCACCTGCAGCACGCGACGGACCTGCTCAACCTGATCCAGGACGTCGCCGACGCGCAAGCCTACCGCCTCGCCGCCGGCAAGCTGGCGCTGTCGGTGGCCTGCTACCCACGGGGACACGCCGAGAGCACCAGCGACGACCAGGACCTGGACGTGTTGCTGGCCAAGCAGCGCCTCGGTGCCGACTTCGCCATCACGCAGCTGTTCTTCGACGCGCAGGACTACCTCAGCTTCGCGGAACGTGCCCGGCTCGCCGGGGTGCGCATTCCGCTGATCCCCGGCATCATGCCGATGACCAGCGTGAATCGGGTGCGCAGGATGGGTGAGTTGTCCGGTGTGGCACCCCCGGTGGACGTCATCAAGCAGCTTGAAGCCGCGCGGACACCGGAGGAAGAGCATCAGATTGGCATGCGACTCACCGTTGCATTAGCGCGCACGATTCTGCAGGCCGGCGCCGGTGGCCTGCATGTTTACACACATAACGACTTAGCAGTAACACGTGAACTATTGAAAGGACTCAACCTGTGAGCACCGTAGCATTCCCCACCACGACCATCGAGGGCTACCCGAGGATCGGCGCGCAACGCGAACTGAAGCGCGCCCTGGAGTCCTACTGGTCCGGGCAGATCGACGCGGACACGTTCCGCTCCACGACGCGCGCCCTGCGCATCGATACGTACAACCACCTGCGTGACCTTGGCCTTTCCGAGCCCTACGCCATCCCGGCGGACGTCGCCCTCTACGACCACGTCCTGGAGACCGCGCTGACCGTCGGCCTCGTCGCCGGCGGCACCGACCTGGATGAGGAGTTCGCGCTTGCTCGCGGCACCGCCACCCGCGTGCCGCTGGAGATGACCAAGTGGTTCGACACCAACTATCACTACCTCGTGCCCGAGGTCGCCGCAGGCCAGGAGATTACGCCGGTGCCGGACCGCATCGTGCGCATCGTGGAGGAGGCCCGCGAGGCCGGCCACCAGGTGCGCCCGTACCTCGTCGGCCCAGTCACGCTGCTCGCGCTGTCGAAGCCGGTGGAATGGTCCCTGCTCCCGGCCCTGGTCGACGCGTACGCCCAGGTCTTCGCGGCGCTTCGCCAGGTCGGTGTGGAGTGGGTCCAGGTTGCCGAGCCGATCGTAGTCGCCGACGTTGACACCCCGGACACCGAGATCGCGCGCTACCTGGGTGAGGCATGGTCGACGCTCCTCGGCGCCGACGCTCGCCCGAGCGTCTACCTGACCACCCCGTACGGCGCCGCCGACGCCGCCCTTCCCGTCCTCGGCGAACTCAAGCCCGAAGCCCTCCACGTCGACCTGTCCCCGTGGACCCTGCAGGCCACCCCTGACTACGTCGAGCAGGTCCACACCCACGTCGCGCCCGAGACACACCTCGTCGCCGGACTTATCGACGGCCGCAACGTCTGGGCCGCCGACCTCGCCGAACGCACCGAAATCCTCACCACCCTCGGCGCCACATCGGTGACCACGTCCACCTCGCTGCAGCACGTGCCGCACACCCTCAAGGCCGAGCGCAACCTGCCCGTCGACGTCGCCACCTGGCTCGCCTTCGCCGACGAGAAGATCGCGGAAGCCCTCGCCTTGAGCGCCGGCCCGCAGGCAGCCGAGGTCGCGTTCGCCGCGTCCGCCCGCGTTGCGCGCACCCGCGCGGAGTCCCCGCTGCGCCACGACGAGGCCGTCGCGAAGCGTCTTGGCACGCTTCCCGCAGGTCAGGTGCAGCGTCAGCCGCTGTTCGCCGAGCGCCAGCAGGCTCAGCGCGAGGCGCTGAACCTCCCCAGCTTGCCTACGACCACCATCGGCTCCTTCCCCCAAACCCCCGAGATCCGCCAAGCCCGCGCCGCACACCGCAACGGCACACTGAGCGACGCTCAATACAAGGAAGCGTTGCAGCAAGAAATCAGGCAGGTCATCGAACTGCAAGAAGAAATCGGCATCGACGTCCTCGTCCACGGCGAAGCCGAACGCAACGACATGGTCCAATACTTCGCCGAACTCCTCGACGGCTTCGTCGTCACCGAAAACGGCTGGGTCCAGTCCTACGGCTCCCGCTGCACCCGCCCACCAATCGTTTACGGTGACGTCTCCCGACCAGCCCCAATGACCGTCGAGTGGGCCACCTACGCCCAATCCCTCTCCAACAAGCCGGTCAAGGGCATGCTCACCGGCCCAGTGACCATCCTGGCCTGGTCCTTCAAACGCGACGACGTCCCCCTGTCCGTCTCCGCCGACCAAATCGGCGCCGCCCTCGCCGACGAAGTCCGCGACCTCGAGGAAGCCGGCATCAGCATCATCCAAATCGACGAGCCAGCCCTGCGCGAACTCCTGCCACTCCGCGCCAAAGACCGCCCGTCCTACCTCGACTGGGCCGTGCGCTCCTTCCGACTCGTCGCCGTCGACGCCAAACCGACCACCCAGATCCACACCCACCTCTGCTACTCAGAGTTCGGCCAGATCATCGACGCAGTCGCAGGCCTCGACGCCGACGTCACCTCCATCGAAGCCGCCCGCTCTCGCATGGAACTGCTTGCCGACATCGACGACTCCTTCCACTCCGAAATCGGCCCCGGCGTCTGGGACATCCACTCACCACGCGTCCCTTCCGTCGAGGAAATCGTCGAACTGCTCCAAGCAGCACTGCGCCACGTCCCAGCCGAACACCTCTGGGTCAACCCCGACTGCGGCCTGAAGACCCGCAAGTATGAGGAAGTGGTGCCGTCGCTACGCAACCTGGTTGCTGCACGCGACGCGGTGCTCGCCCAGCGCTAACACCGGACGAGGGGCGTGGAGGGTCGTGTACGCTGTACACCATGACTCAAAAGACGCAGACAATGACGTTCCATACCAACCACGGCGACATCAAAGTCGACCTGTTTGGCAACCACGCCCCACACACCGTTGACACCATCACCGGCCTGGCGAAGGGCACCCTCGACTACTCCACCAAGAACGCCTCCGGCACCACCGAAGGCCCCTTCTACGACGGCGCCATCTTCCACCGCATCATCCCCGACTTCATGATCCAGGGCGGCGACCCAACCGGCACCGGCACCGGCGGCCCAGGCTTCCAGTTCGCCGACGAGTTCCACCCAGAACTCCAGTTTGACCGCCCATACCTGCTGGCCATGGCAAACGCCGGCCCAGGCACCAACGGTTCCCAGTTCTTCATCACCGTCGCCGAAACCCCGTGGCTGAACAACCGCCACACCATCTTCGGCGAGGTCACCGATGAGGCTTCCCGCAAGGTCGTCGACGAGCTTGCCAACGTCCCGACCGGCCGCATGGACCGCCCCGTCGAGGACGTTGTGATCAACTCCGTCACCGTGGAGTAGCTTTATTTTTTGTCTTAGGCCCCGCCTTTTTGGTGGGGCCTTTGGCGTTCTTAGGTCTCGAGTGCCGTGAGTGCCAAAGGACGCACCCCTAAACATCCAGCCCATTGCTGACCAGGCACTATGTCGGTGCTACTTTTCGGAATTGCGTCCTTTGGCACTCAAGTGCCCGGGACGCGCACCACATTCCCATCTTGCCGAATCGCGACCTGGGAAAACGCCGAGCGCCCCGCGAAAACCAGGAATTTGGTGCGCAGGGAAGAGGTGCCTGCACCACATTCCCTCGCTTTGAGTTGGCCAAGTTGTAAAAGCCTAGATCGGTGACGGCTAGTCAGCCAGCTGGAGTGAATGTGTTCGGGCAGAGCAAACAATTGTGTGCAAAAATATTTGCATTTATCCTGCAAGGAAACACTACTCATACTAGGAGAAGCCCCGTGAAACGTTTTAGAACCGCTGCTTGTGGCTGTGTTTGATGGTCGCATGGATCACACTCGGTCTTTTAACCTATGTGTGGAGCCCTCCGGGCAACACCATCTATATCGGATAAATGCCTAGAATCCGCTGCCATAAGGGCCGGTTCTGACGTGCTTCGAGTTTCTTGGCATACTCTTGCAAATCACGGCTAGCTTTCGCCTGTGTCATTGGCAACTGCTCGATCATTCGTTTATGGGACTCGGTCAGTGGATACTTCCGCTCTGCCATTGCCTGATTAGTCATCAGCAGACTCCTTCCTATCCCTGTTATGACCTAGTACGGATAATAGTAACAAAATCTCTAGGTCTGAAACCCAGTTCTTCGAAGTAGTACCTGGCGAAAAGGTTGAATTCTTCGGGTTAAATTTATTGTCGTATTCAAGAATTGCCCGAGTAAACCCGATATCTTCTGAAGACTTCAACCCTGACTCCAGCATTGGGGTCAAAAATGCCAACCTGCATTTTGCTGAGCGGGATTTTCTGCAAGTGTCATATCGATTGCCCACTGAACACGTTCGTAGTACGCAGAGCGGTCATCGGCATTTGATTTCTGTGACAGTGACTTGGTGGCGATACCTAGCGTAAGTACGGCGGCTGCGGCAGCAGGTATCGCTCCTCGATATGAAAATATCGTCGCAAGCGATTCCTGCCAGGGCTTTTCCCAGAAGAGCACCAACCCCCAGTGCACCATGGCAAGGAATAACACGAAAGCAACGAGCAGAGCGGCAATGACTTGCGCGTTATTCCATTCGGCCCTGAAATTAATGTTCATTTTTCGCACGAGAATAAGGCTATCACTCAGATTCCTCCTGCTCAGATGGATTCCACAGTCCTCACATTTACAAGATTTCAAGATCTGTCCCGGACCGGTTGAGAGGTGAGACTGGGGTGGAACTCCCCGAAGATACGGCCAATAGCCCTGGAAAACAGCTAGACCCCCAAATTCCGCATGTGCGGTGGAGGTCTGCAACGCCAATTTAGCATCAATCTGCGTTCTGATGTTTTTATAGCCGGGGCGCGCACCACATTCCCGCTTTTCAGCAGCCCAATCTGCAAAAGCCCAGGTCGTCGAGCGCGTATGAGGGAATTTGGTGCAGGACCAACCCCTAGAAACTCCCCGACCCGCCGGCAGCCGTGAACCCGGAGCTGAACGTCGTGTTCACGCCCGAAGAGGAGGAAGAAGCAGCCGAGTTCGCGGCGGCGACGTTGGTGCTGTGCCAGGACTGGAGCGCAACGAATGGGATGTAGGTGGGGTACCAGTAGTCCTTGTCGTAGATGGTTGGGGTGGCCAGTTTGTGGCGGTCTTTGACGTCGCTGAACTCTTTGTCTTTGACGGCGTTGAGGATGATGTGGTAGTCGGAGAGGAGGTGGAGGTAGTTGTCGAGGAAGGTGGGGCTGGCGGGGTCCGCATCCAGCTGCCGGACGCGGTCCTCCAAGGAGACGAGTTCTTGGCGGAGGGTGGCGTCGTTAATTGAGGTGCGTGCTTTGGTGATGTCCCTGCTGAGGCGCGCGAGGTCGGTGCGGCGGGTGGTGGTGTCGCCTTGTTCGATGTTGAAGAGGCGGTTGATGTTGTCTTCGGCGTGGCTGGTGTGGGTGAGGGTTTCGGCGGCGTCGGCGAGTTGTTTGCGGGCGCGGTAGGCAGCGGCGTCGTCGGAGATGGGGATGCTGCTGATGCCACCGGCGCCGGAGACGGTGTCGTGGAGTTGGAGGAAACGGTCGCGGACGTCGCCCCATTGACGACGCAGCTCCGCATCGGCAAACGCGCTGGTCAGGGAGTTGGCGCGGACGTCGATGCCGTCGAGGCGCCCGGCGAGGTCGGCGTATTCTTTGGTCACGAGCGAGTAGTCCGCCCGCGCCTGCTCAACCAATCGGCGGCGCCGGTTGCGCAGCGCGACGCCTGTGCCGCCAACAACGCCGGCCAACGCCCCAGCCCCCATTCCTGCACCGATGCCGCCCCAGACTCGGTCGTTGACGGCGGAGTCGTAGCGTTCTTCCTGCAGGCCGGCGGTGTCCATGGCCAGGCTCGCGCCGGCGAACAGGGCGGCGGGAACGTTGTTGCTTTGTAGTCCGGGGACCATGGCGTCGATAACTGAGGAGACGCGCGATGATTCGCTGTGGAGGTCGAGGACGTCGGCGACGTCGTCGGCGGCGTAGATTGCGTGGTGGCGGTGCGCCATGTCCACGGCGAGGATGAGCGTGCCGTCGCGGAAGCCGTGCTTGTCCAGGATTTCGTCGGGGTAGTGGGCGCGGAAGTATTCCTCGATGGTGTCGTTGATGTTGTCGCGCGTGTTTTCGGCGTTGTTGAACGCGAGGATGTGGATGGTGCGCACGACTTCTGGGTGGTCGATGCGCTGGAGGTTCTGCTCGAGTTGCGCCTGGTCAGCTGGGGTGAGCAGGCCGTCGGGGTTGGTCAGTTGCAGGCGTGGCGCCTCGGCGGTGGTAGCGATGGCGTAGTGCGCCGGGTCGGGCTCGTCGATGGCTGCGTAGGTGCCCGCGCCGACTCCGCCGCCGATCAGCAGGGCCGCCGCTCCAATGCTCAAAACTTGTGACCATGTGCTCATGCCCGCGATTTTATAGAAATCCCCGCCATAGCTACCCCGCGCTCGGCATTGCGGTGTTGTTGAGCTGCTCGAGGCTGTCGCGCAGCTGCAAAACAACGCCGACGTTTTCGTGGAAGATGTCCATGATGGAGCCGTTTTCGTCGAAAGGCGGTTGGGTGAGTTCGTGGGCTTCGACGACGCCGTTGCGGATCACCTCGCTGACGACGGTGTTAAGGAATGTGCGTTGCACGGAGTTGAGGTCGGTGGAGTGCAGCAGATCCTCGAAGTGCGCTTCGACGGCGGCAGCGTCCATCCCGACGACTTCGCGCAGGAAGAGACCGAGTTTGGCCTGGTGGGTGTCGGCGAGTTCAGCGGCGCCGTCGACGTGGGCGTTGAGCAGCAGCTGGCGTAGTTCGTCGAGGTCGTGCGTGCTGAGCTGTTGCGCGTTGCGGAGTTTGCGCAGCGCCAGGCTGGTGGTGTTGCCTTCGAGCGCGCGGCGGAGTTCTTCTTCGATGACGGAGCTCTCGCGTTGGGTGCCGCCGGTGGCCTGGAGGGTGCTGTGTTCGAGTTCGCCGAGTTCGTCTTCGAAGTCGGTGATCACCACGACGCGCTGCGCTTTGTCGAGGAAGACAGTGAGCCCGCGCACGGTTTTGCGGACCAGTTCGAGGTCCTTGTAGGTCACTCCGTCCCACCACTGCGGGCCGGCGAGCGCTTCGAGGAGCGCCGCGTTGTTGGCAACGGTGGGGATGTTGGTTTTCTGCAGCAGCGCCTCGGCGATGCCGACGACTTTCTCTGCGAGCACGTCCCAGTCGCCGCGCTCTTCGAACAGTCCGAGTTCGAGCTGGTAGATGAGGTAGTCGAAGCGCCGGGCTTGTTCTTTGTCGCCGGTCGCGGCGAAGGGTAGTGGCGCGAGTGCGGTGACGGCTTGTTGGTGGGTGTCGGCGTCGGCGGTGAGCCAGGGGGTGGCGTCGCTAAATCGCTCGAGGTAGGCGCGTGCTTCGGTGGGCACGAGGATGCTGCGGTGGGGCACGCTGCGCACGGCGTCCGAAAGATGCTTTGCGACGTCCCCTCGCACTTCATCCGTGGCCGTCAGCAGTAGGCGGGCGCGGGTGGTGAAGCTGCGCTGCGAAAGCGAGACTTGGTGCGAGCCTTCCGTGGTGTTGGTGGTGCCGCTGAATTGGCGCACGTTGTCGCAGTAATCGAAGATGTAGAAGCAGGTCTTGTCGACGCCGGGGCCGAACAGGTTGGGGCGCAGGCGGGTCCCGCGGCCGACCATCTGCCAGAACTTGGTGGGGGAGTAGACGGGCTTGAAGAACACCAGGTTGACCACCTCGGGGACGTCGATACCTGTGTCGAGCATGTCCACGCTGATGGCGATGTCCAGGCCGGAGTCGGGCTGCTTGAACTCGGCGATGAGTGCTTCCGCGTTGTACACGCCGTGGGTGATCACCTCGGCGCGGGTGGCGGTGGTGGGGAAGATGGCCCGGTATTCGTCGGCGATGAGGTCGGCGTGGGCCTGGTTGCGGGCGAAGATGATGGTCTTGCCCAGCCGGTCCGCTCCGTCGACCTTCAGCCCCTTGCCGATGACTTGGCGCAACACCTTCCGGATCGTGTCCCGGTTGAGCAGTTTCGCGTTGATCTCGGCGGCGTTGACTTCCTGGGGTGCGGAAAGTGGGTCGCCGTGTTCGTCGACACCCCATTCGGCGTTCTCCCACTCCAGCTGCTGCTCGGGGGTGAGCTCTCCGTAGGAGATGCCCTGGCGCATGATGGCGGTGCTGCCGGAGAACACCTCGTAGGGCACCAGGTTGCCCTCCTCGATGGCGCGGTGCAAGCTGTAGTAGCCGGTCGGGGTGTCGGGCTCGCAGCCGAAGAAGGTGTATGTGTCGTGGGAGAGGTTGCTGCGCGGGGTGGCTGTCAGTCCGACGACGAGGGCGTCCAGGTAGTCGAAGATGCGTCGATAGCGCTGGTAGATGGATCGGTGGGCCTCGTCGACGATGATGAGGTCGAAGTCGAAGGAGTTGAAGCGTTGGCCTTCGCCGATCATGCCGATCATGGTCTGGTACGTGTTCACGTACACCTGGCCCTCGCCGGCGGGGTTGGTGGTCAGGTTGACGGGCACCGCCTCTGCGAGGTGCTCGTTGAACGCCGCGTGCGCCTGCGTGACCAGCGCTTTGCGGTCGGCGAGGAAGAGCACGTTGCGGATCCAGCCGGCTTCCAACAGCATGGACACGGTGGCGATGGAGACGCGCGTCTTGCCCGTCCCCGTCGCCATGACCAACAGCGCGCGGCGCTTGCCCTTGCCGAACGCCTCCGCCACGGACTGGATCATCTCCAGCTGATAGGGCCTACCGGCGATCTTGGTGATGGTGGCGCTGTGCGCGCTGAGCGGTTGACGCTTGTCGCGCCGGGCGATGAGCGCCTCCATCGCACGCACTGTTGGGTAGGACTCAATAGTGCGGGTTTCGTAGCCGACACCGCCCGGCAGGTCGGCGTCCCTGTCCCAAAAGCGCACCTCGTACCCGGTGGTGTAGAAGATCAGCGGCACACGTCCCGTCGCGTTGCCGATGGCGTCGGCGTAGATCGCGGCCTGCTGGCGGCCGTCGTTAATGCTGCGGCTGGCCTTCTTTGCCTCCACAACGGCGATTGGCACACCCTGCGTATCCAGCAGCACATAGTCCACCTTCATGCCCGCCACCGGGTATTCCTCGATGAGCGTGCGGCCGCGGACAAACCCGGCATCCTCCAGCATCGGCGTGATGATGTCACGTCGCGTCTGCGCCTCATCCACCGCCAACTGCGGCGCCGGCGGCGTTAGCTTCTCCTGCTGCTTGCGGATCTGCTCCCGCAGCTTCGCGATCTCCTCCTCATACCCCGCAGCCTGCTCCAGCTCCCGCTGCTGCGCCTCATCCAGCTGCAGTTTGTACAGGTCAGCCTGCTCCCGCGCGGATTTCTCCTTCGCCGCCAGTGCCATCATCTGCCGCTGGTTCAACGCCGCCTGCCGCGGCGCCTGCTTCAAGATCTCGACGTCAAACGGCGCAATCCCTCGAATCGTCTTCCCCGAGAAGTGCGTAGTTGCGAACACCATCACGTCATACAGGTGCTTCAGCGCCTGCAGCGCCTCATCGCTGGTGATGTGCGCTTCGCTGTGCACCGCGGTGTTGCCGGCCTTGCGCAGGATGTGCATCTTGGAACGGATCGTCTCCGGCAGCAGCCGCGAGAAGTCCGGGTTGGTCAGCGTATCAAAGATGTTGGACTGTTTCTCCAGCCCATTCAACGCTGCGATATGCCCAATGACCTGCTCTAACACGAACCTGGATTGGAACATCGACGCGCGCGGGTTGGTCAGCGCGGCATCCTCCGCATTGCGACACTCAATAATGAGCTGGGGCCATGCTTGCCCAACGAAGCCAAAGTTGGACGGACGTGGAGTGATGCTCACCTGATCGCCTTTCTTCCCGGTGCGCTCGTTCGCCTGCGCGTTATTCTATACCGTTGGGTTGTGGCTCGAAACCTACTCGAAACATGCTCGAAACGGATTCACATGTTTTGACCTGGGTATATCACTCTACTCGAAATCGTTTCGAGTAGAGTGATCCACATGAATACTGCGGTAAAGGTTGATGAGTTACTTACGCGCCCCGAAGATCAGTGGTTTGAGCGGAAATCGTTTCGTATTAAACCGAAGGATCTTGCGAAGGCGATTATCGCGTTTGCCAACGCCGAGGGCGGGGTCATCGCTGTCGGTATCACTGATCGACAATTCGATGGGTTGCCTAGCGCACGGCAGGACAACGACTTACGACAATCGGCGTTTGATCACACCGATCCAACGGTTCGAGTCGAGATCGAGAGCCTTCGCATTGATGACGCCACATCTGTATACCTATTCCATATCTTGCCTAGTGAGCGTGTACATTATTCCAATTCGGGGGAGTGCTTCCTGCGCATCGGGGATGAAACGAAGCAGCTGGGCCCCGACGGCATTTTAGAGTTGCGGTATTTGAAGGGGGAGCAGCAGTTTGATGCAATTGTTCCACCACGTGCTGAGCCTGGAGACCTCGATATGGCGCAGGTCGAGCGGTATGCGGAGGCGATTGGTTCGGCCTCGGCCCAAGATGCGTTGAGGGCGCGAAACTTGGTAGATAGGGTCGGCAACCCGCGGACAGCAGCATTGTTGCTTTTCGGAAAACATCCGCAGGAGTTCTTTCCAAACGCTCATGTTCGTGTGGTCCAGTTCAATGACATAGATCGGTTGCCGGGTCATGGTCAGCAAATTCTTTACGACGAACGCTTCGACGGCACCCTGCCAGAACAGATTCAGCAGGCCAGAACTGCGATTAGCAAGATTCTTCCAAAAGTGCGCCGTCTTGTGGGCAGTGGGCTTTTTGAAGAGGAGGATTTGATCCCGCCGGATGTGTGGCTAGAGGGTTTGGTGAATGCGGTGATCCACAGGTCTTACAGTATGGCTGGGGATCACGTCAGGTTCGAGATCTATCCTGATCGGGTTGAGGTGTCTAGCCCTGGCAGGTTCCCTGGCTTGGTGGACCCGTCGAAACCCGAAGCAATTGCGCGGTTTGCAAGAAACCCGTTGATTGCGCGTGGGACTGCTGAGTTGCGGATTGGGCAGGAGTTGGGGGAAGGGATTCGACGAATGATCGCAGGTATGCGAAAGGCGGGTTTTGCAGACCCCGTGTACCGGCAGACAAGTGGCAGTGTTGTCTTGACATTGAAGGCAGTGCAACGCCTCGACGAGTCGCTTCGTGCGGACTTGCCGCGCTACTCAACAGAGGTGCTTGCAGCCTTGCAGGCAAGCCCACATCCCTTATCGACGGGCCAAGTGGCCAACGCCCTTCACCTCTCGAACCCTCCCGTCCGCCGTGCTCTGCAAGCACTCCGGGACGCTGGACTCGTGCAGTGGAACGGAAGCGGTTTGAGGGATCCTCGCGCAACATGGTCAGCGGTCAGCCCGCTGCGTTACTGATACATGACCAACGAACAAAAGTTCCCCACGGGTGCGTGGGGAGGTTTGTGTGGCCCTCTAGTTAGTCATTACTTTTGCATCGCTTCTATAAGGTACGGGATTGAAGATGACGGGCATGGCCCTTTTGCATTGGTGCATTGGGGCGCATTTCGGTCCAGTGGCGTTTTGCGCGTGCCGTTGCCTCAGGGTATCTCTCGACTGGGAACGTTACCCCGAGTTCTTTCGCATTGCGGCCTGTGAGATAGCGTTCCTTTTGCAGTACATCGGTCATTTTCTTCGCGTCGCTCCCGCCGTCGTAGAGGTGCCAATACAGCCACTGCTCAAATTGAGGGTTCGTTACTGCGACTGAGATATTGCTCTTTTGTGCGAGCTGAAGAACATCACCCAGGGTGGTGTGTTGGTCACAATCGACGACTAGGAACGCGCGGTCAAAGTTGTCGGACTTCAGATGGTTCTCGCATGTATCAAGAACTCGCTTGGGTTCTCCCTTACTAGGTACAACCTTGATGTCCGTGGCCACGTCGTTGGAACGCAGAATTTGTGCGAGCCTTTGGAAGTAAACTTGCTCAGACTTTCCTTTGTCGCCTTCTACAACAATCAGAAGCCGACTTTTCAGCTTCCGCTTTGCCCTGCTCTTGGGCTTTCTGGGTGTACCTTTACGCGCTGCCACGTTCCCCATTTTCTTGCCCCCGTCGTGTAGGTGATAGTTCTTCAACAGCACTTCGCATTAAACCTGGTAATAGATACGGTAGCGCGCCGAATCGGCCTTCCAGGTATTGCTTTGCAAGATTTGATGCCGGTTTCAAATCGCGGAAGTCCTGCAAGTTATAGAGCGTACTTGCACCAGAGCTGTCTTTTTCGGTGAACCAGACTTGCTCTTTCGTCAGGTTCGCAGAAGACTGCGGCTGGAGCAGGGTTACGTCATGTGACGTGAAGATCAGTTGGGCCCCGTGTGGGTTTGTATCTTGATCTTGGAACAGTGCGACGATTGCTTCGGCGAGAATGGGGTGGAGGCTGGTATCCAGCTCGTCGACGCAAAAAATTGTGCCGTCGCGGAGCGCTTCTAAGATGGGAACGGCCATGGCGAGCCATGCCAACGTTCCGGATGATTCATCGCGCATGAGAAAGTCGGCGTCGGCGGATTCGTTGCCATGGTGATAAAACCGCAGTGTTCTGTTTACGAAGTCGTGGTCGATCAGACTTTGGCCTGATAGAGCTTTCCCGGGCGTCTTGTTACCATGTGTCGCAGCTCGCTCGAGAATCTTGCGTATTCTCGGCGGTAGCTCTCGTTCATCTGTATCTACATCAATTCGCGTGATTCCGATATCGGCTACTGCCGCGAGTGTGGTGAGTACGTTCAACGGAATTCGTTCATCGGCGATATCCGCCGTAATCCGGTCAAGGCGTTTCCGTTGGGCACTGTCGCTGATGTCGTAGAAATCGACGCCAGCGATAATGCGTCCAACAAACGACTGTAGTGTGTCGTGACCTGCAACGTAGCCACGGGAGAGCGCAAGTTCTCGCGGGGCTGGAGATATACGTGGTCCCAGATACTTATGCCAGCTGATTATGCCTTGTTCGGCGTCTCTTTCCAGAAGCCGTGTTGGGCGGGAGGAGAAATATCCAAGCAGCAGCTCGTGTTCAATGCGGTTCGCGGAAATGGAGAATTCGTAGTGATATCGAATTTCTCGGGCCGCAAGCTCCGGGCCGCCAATGCCACCGGTTAAAGTGAAATCGAGTGCAAAGAAACTGGAGGAACGTACAGCGTCCTCATCTAACTTGAATGGGGATCGAGGATTTTTCTGAAATTGAAGCCATCTACTTGCAGAGTATTGGATTGCCTCCATTGCGTAGCGCATTGCGTCGAGTACCGCCGTCTTTCCTGATGCATTGGGTCCAAATATGGCAGCAACCGGTAGGCAGGCATCGGCCCAACTCTCACCTTGACGTGGAACTGCGGTGCGCCAGGAGTTACGCGTCATTTCCAGCGCGAACTCATCACGGAAGCTACGGTGATTCTCCGCAATAAAGCTAAGCAGTCTCATGGAAGTAAGTTTAGGTGAGAAAAGCTCATTACGGGAAAAAATTTCCCCAGGAAGGCTTAATAAAGAAAATGATGCGGTTTTACTAACTCACCGATTGCACAATCCGGTACACCGTCGCCCGGTCGCCTTGGCCACCTTCCATGGTGACGATGCCCTCGCGAAGCAGGGGCGCGAGTCCGTAGCGCACTTGGCCTGTGGAAAGTCCGGTATTGGCTGCCAGTACGTTCACGGTGATACCGCTACCTGTCGCGGAGAGTGCCTGGTAGATCCGGGGTACGTTCTTGCCCAAGGCTTGGAGGTTGATCAGTAGGTCTTCCTCGGTCGGGGAGAGTCGGGTATTGGAGCCTATGTCTTCCAGCCGGGCATCGTGTTCTGCGCTGGAGCGGGAGCCTCGTGGGAACAGTACGGTGAATTGGACGCTGGTGTTGATGAAGCGGGGCGTCGCTACGCGTGATTCGCGGCAGGAGGTGATCGCTTCGCGGGTGCCGCCGCCTTCGTCAGCGTGGTTGTCCGCGCGGCGGAACCCCGCGACAGCTTGTGCGCCCCGCGGACAGTTCGACCTGTAGGCAGAGGCCGCCCGGGGTGTCCGCCCCGCCGTCCGCGGAACTTTGTGACAACCCGACACTCCGTTTCATGTGAAACATAACTGGTCTGGGAGCAAGCAACAGTTTTACACTTTAACAGTATGGTTTTTGAAGTTTCACACTTTGATGACCTGCATGTTTAGCAGTTTGAATAGTGGGAAGCCCTCCTCAGTGCAAGCCCGTTGCCACAACATCCAGGAGTCCAATTGTTTCATGCCGATTTAGAGCACTACTTAGCCATTGTTGAGCGGGTTTATGTTGCGGTGCAGCGGAGTGGAAGGCATAAACGAGAATGTTGACATCAGGAATGATCATCGAGTACCGCCCACACAGCTTCTTTGTTGCTGAGATCAACTAGAGCCGGTCCGCCGCAATCGAAGGAGGGCAGGTTAACGGGGGTGTCTTCGGTACTGATGCGGGCTTCCTTCTTGAGGGCAGCGCGGACCGCCTCTTCGACGTATGAGCTCAAAGTGACATTGTTGGCTTTGGCTTGGACCTTCGTTTCTTCAAGGAGTTTCGGCGGGAGGTTTATCGTCGTGCGCATACCTTTAGGGTAGAAAGCATCAAGTCATCATTCAAGAGGTGCAATGATGTATCTGCCTTCAGGAAGCCGTGAAAGGTTGACTGGTGTCTTAATTCAGTGCGAGCGTCAGGATCAGTACTCCGATGGAGAATGCGAGCATGCCTAAGCAGTTGATCCAGAATGCGCTACCGAGGAAGTGGGCGCGGACATGGGCTGCTGCGGCCGCGCAGAAATAGGCGATGACTCCAATCATGGCTGTGATTCCTACGCCGGGGAACCAGAGGCCGGCAATGAGTCCTACGGCGGCGAGGCACTTGATGACAATGAGCGCCCACCACCAGTCCTTGGGGAGTTTGACGCCGCTGAGGCAGGCTTCGATGAAGGGGACTGGTTTGAGGGAGAGGGCGGCGTCGCCAAGCAGAATGGCTGCTAGTAGAAGGGAGGGCCAGGCTGGGGAAGATTCTAGGATCATTGGGTTACTCCGAATGCGGTGTTGAGGCGTTCGATCGATGAGGCGGCTTGGGATGTGAGGTGCTCGGTGTCGTAGATTCCGGCGGCCCAGCCGATGAGTAAGCCGAGGTAGACGTTGTACAGCAGGTCGGCGTACTCGGCCGCATCGGCGCTGCTGAGCCTGGTGCCGAGTCGCAGGGTGATTTCATCGGTCAGGAGCGTTTTGAGTGCGGTGAGCGCTTCGCCTTGATTGCCTTGTTGGATGAGTGCTGCGCCAAAGGCGCGGGAGAGCTCTTCGTGGCCGGTAAACATCTGGAGGAAAGGTCTCAGGACATCGAGAAGGCTATCGGATTGTCCCCGGATGTCATCGTGGAGTTCTGAAATGTGTTGGCCAATGGTGCGGATGAGCAGCGTTTGTTTGTCGCCGACTCCCATGACGGTTCCCACGCTAACGCCAGCTTCGGATGCGATAGTCCGGATGCTGGTGGTGGCGTAGCCCTGAGTGAGGAAGAGTTCGTAGGCGGTGGCTAGGACCTTGCTGACGGTGCCAGCTTTGGCGGCCGAGCGCGATGAGTGAACGTGTTCAGTGAACATGTTCAAAAGGGTAGCTCTTGATGGTTTCGAGGTCAATGACGCCGAAATGTTGACAGTTGGCGCTAGGCCAGCGTGGGGAAGACGCGGTCGCGCAGCAGGTGTGCAAGCTCGCGGTCGGGGGCTGCTGGGTTGACCCAGGCGGTGTCGCCGATTTCGGCGGCGGCATGGGGTTCGTCGGCGGTGACGGTGCGGGTGTAGGTGAAGATGGTGCCGACGACGACCTCGCCCGGTTCGTTGGCGGCGGGAGCGTCGAAGGTGCCGAGTTTGTTGAGGCTCTCGGCGTCGAGGGTGAGGCCTACTTCTTCGGCAACTTCGCGCAGGGCGGCGTCGACAAGCGCCTCGCCCGCCTCGGGCTTGCCGCCGGGCAGTTGGTACTTGGTGGAGGACTTCTTGCGCACGGTAAGCACGTGGCCTTGTGGGTTGCGGATGACGACGGCTGCTACTTCAATCATGGCTGCTGATTGTAGGCGGCCTAGAGCAGCGGCAGGAGCACGAGGGCGAGATTGAGTGCGATGACCAGCGCGGCAAGCGTCCAGCCCACGGCCATAGACCAGGGTTTCGCGGCGAACTCACCCATGACGTCCCGGGAGCCGGCATAGCGGAAAAGCGGGATGATGGCGAAGGGGATGCCCAGGGAAAGAAGTGCCTGGCTGACCACCAGTGCCATAGTGGGGTCGACCCCGCAGCCGATGATGACCAGCGCCGGGATGAGCGTGACCAGGCGGCGGACTAGTAGGGGGACCTTGATGTGAAGCAGGCCGTCCATGATTTCGGAGCCGGCGTAGGCGCCCACTGACGTCGAGGCGAGGCCGCTGGCCAGCAGGCCGATGGCGAAGAGAACGCCGGCCAGCGGGCCGAGGTGGCTGGCAATCGCCGTGTGGGCCCCGGAGATGGTCTCTGTGCCGTCCACGCCGTAGAGGGCCGAGCCCGCCAGGACCAGCAGGCCCACGTTGACGAGCCCGGCGATGGACAGCGCCACGGCGATGTCCGCGCGGGTGCCGGCCAGCACGTGGGGGATTTCCAGGTCGGGGTAGCGCTGCTTGGTCAGGGAGGAGTGTAGGTAAATGGCGTGCGGCATGACGGTGGCGCCCAACATGGAGGCGGCCAGCAGGATGCTGTCCTTGCCCTCTAGGCGGGGGATGAGGCCGCCGGCCACGTCGGCGGGGTCGGGCGGGGCGATGGCGAGGCCGGCAAGGAAGCCGATGCAGATGACCAGGAGCAGGCCGATGACAAGCCCCTCGAACCACTGGTTCTTCTTCTGGAAGATGAGGAGAATGATGGAGACCGTGCCGATGATGAGCGCGCCCGCGAACAGGGGGAGGTTGAAGAGGAGTTGCAGGGCAATGGCGCCGCCGATGACTTCGGCGAGGTCGGTGGCCGCGGCGATGAGCTCGGCCTGGGCCCACATGCCTAGGCGCGCGCGGCGGGAGAGACGCTCGCCCATGATTTCCGGCAGGGAGCGGTGGGTGACTAGGCCCAGTTTGGCGGAGTGGTACTGGATGAACATGGCCATGAGGTTGGCCACGACGAGTACCCACACCAGGAGGTAGCCGTAGTGGGAGCCGGCGCTGATGTTGGCGGCTACGTTGCCGGGGTCGACGTAAGCCACTGCAGCAACGAAGGCGGGGCCGGTGAGGCTGATTAAGGTCTTACGCATAGGCATCTCCATACCAAAAGTTCAACTACTTGAAGTCTAGTTTTCATCGCCATATGTTCAAGCCAAAAAGTTTTGCACTTTCACACTTTGGTTTTGCACTTTGGCAATGTGCGTTTGGTGCAGTTGGTTGAGGAAGAGTGAACACCCTCAAGCGGATATCCGGCGCTGGCTATTGTGTCCAGGAAAGTGTTGCGCTGTTCCAGGTTGTGGTCAACGTATGGAGTTCATTGTTCAGAACGGGGTCAATGAGGAGTGCAGCAACCCGAAGGGCTTCATCTAGAATCAAGAATTCTTTTCGTATTTCGTTGCCAAATTTCTTTGCGGCTTTCGGGTACCGATCTGCCCACGTTGCATCAGGGATATTGAGATTTGTTGGGAGAGTAACGCCTCGGATTTGTTGCTGTGAGTTGAGAGCGTCGCGGAGTTCAGCAGCATTGAGCTGTGTTGTTGGCGGAAGCTCTGAAGCTAATAGCGCAATGTCGTAGAGATCGTGATAGCGTGTCGACGCTTTGCCCGGAGGTGTGTCGCCGTGTATCTCATACATTGCGCAGACTTTATCTGCGATCTGGTTTGCGATGGGGTACGACGTGACTTGGAAATGTTCTGGAAGATAAGGTGTCTGGACGTCGTAACTTGAAGCTACGGTGACTGATTCCACTTCACTAGTGACCTCAAGGTCACCACTGACGTCGATGGAAAACTCAATGAAGCGGTTGCTGCTACCTAAGCCGTAAGTGACTGTAACTTTGAGGCGTTTGCTGTCTATCGTGCCGATTCGTTCCGCCTTGCCATTGCTCTTTTCCACTTGAAATGTATAAGGGCCTACTCGGTGCTTGTTCATTGTCGCGATGAGGCTGTCAGCGGCTTTTAAGGCTGAGGTAGGGGCATATTGCCGAAATAGGTCGAGGTCTTTTGTCTGCCGGGCGCCTGGTATTCGGCAGTAAATGTTGGTGCCCCCTTTGAGCACCCAACCGTCGTTTAGGCGCATGAGTTCATGAAGGAACACCTCACGGAAAAACTGGTTATATACGTCGTTTGGCTTCTTTCCGGCGTGGCTTGCTTCCTTCTTCAGTGCTGAAACGATCTGACCGTGGCGCTCCCTTTGTTTTTGAGGTTGTGGCACAGGATTCTCCTTGAGGTTTTGCTGTGTGGGATGGGGGAAGAGGGGTGGACAGCCAGAGGGTCTTCAAACCTTCACTGTGCACGATCGTTTCGGCTAATTGTTTATGTGTTGCTTCGAGCGCATGGGCAGTAGCTGCTCTGCCAGCGAGCATGTTCTGGAGTGCCTCTTCTACATTGCTGCTGTGAAAGTCGGTTTGAAGTGGCATCTTTGCGACGAGCGCCTTTAACTCTTCAGCAAATGGCTCGAGCGCCTTGGCGACAGCTCTTTGGATTTGCTCTTCCATGATTGCCGCGGGAACAGGTGGAAAGCATTCTTTCCAAAGCATACGTAGCCCCTCCTGATCACCTTTTGGCAGGCCGAAAGCTGTTTCGTTTCCAGCAAAAGCGCTGAGTAGCTCAGGTTCTTGCAGTAATTGCTTTTCGCTCGCATCTGCGATGAGATCAAGGAGATGTTGGGGTTCATGTCCGTCTAGTGCGAGGTCCACGATGGTGCGAGCTGCAGTTGTGATGGGGAGGTTGTGTTCGGGGTGCAGGGTCCATTCGTGGTCGTCGAGTTTGTTTCGATGAAACTGGACTTCTGGTTGCCTACTTTGGCGTCGACGGTTGACGGTGAAGTGGATTCCATCGGGCCAGAGGTCACCGATGCCCCAGAGTTCAGCTGCGGTGGTGTGGGAGATGACGGATTCGGACGCCAATGTAGGGTCGTGGACCCGGTCAGCGGCCATCATCTCGGGTCGGAGTGCAAGCCATTGTGCTTTGACGTCTAACGCTGGACTCATCATGGTGCCGACGGTCGCATAAACCCCATGTCGAACTCGGATGAGTCCACCCCTTGTCTCTAGTCGGGAGAGAGTCAAGGGCGTTACTCCTTCTGCGCGTGCTTGTTTTGCCGTGCACAGTCCCCACTGTTGGGAAGCGATCTCCCCGATGATCTCCAACGATTCGGCGGCATCCATACTTCAAAAATTACCATATAGGATAGTTTTGCAGCACGGAGATTTCATAACTCCTGCGAAACTATCAGTCGGGTTGCCGCCTCCTCATCCCATGAGCTGCAGGATGTTCGTGGCTATTTCGTCCGCGCGGCGGACACCTTGACGGGTTGCTGCAACGAAACTCGCTGGTCGCGATGGTGCCGCGGACAGCGGAGGCGCGATGGTTCTTATCGACGCCTCTTCGATCAACCACGCTTACCTTTAACACTCATGATCCAGTTTCCAGGTGATCTGTGATTATTTGTCCGCGCCGCGGAATCCAGCGACTACCTGTCCGCCCCGCGGACACCCGAATACGATCCCACTGTCCGCCCCGCGGACAGTTCGACTTGGAAGCCGAGGTTTTGCAGAGTGTCCGCGGCGCGGAACTCTGCCGTAACCCCGAAGCCACATTCACCGGTGGCAACCTGTCCGCCCCGCGGAAAGTCGGTGTGGTTGCCTGTCCGCGCGGCGGACACCTTGACGGCTTCACGCTGGGAAAGTTGCTGGTAGATGGCGTGCCGCGGACAGTGGAAGCAGCGGCGGGTTTTCTAATCAACGCCGGCTCCGTCCCATCACGTTTACCTTTCACAACGCGCCTCGGTTTCCGGGTGAGTGGTGGATGTCAGTCCGCCCCGCGGAATCTGTCGCAGCTTTTTATAGGTGGCCCTCCCACCACGGATACCTTCATCCGTCATCCACATCATGTTCACTGCTGCCGACTGTCCGCGCGGCGGACACCTCGACGGGTTGCCGTCAAGAAATTCGCTGGTGACGATGGTGCCGCGGACAGTGGAAGCAGCGATTACTTTCTTATTGACGCCCTCTCCGTCCCACCACGCTAACCACCAACAACATGACCCGGCTTCCGGGTGAGCGGTGAAGATCTGTCCACGCGGCGGAATCCAGTGACGACTTGTCCGCCGCGCGGACATTCGGAACGCGTGAGCTGTCCGCCCCGCGGACCCTTGCACCAACTGCGAAGCCGCATGCACCGATGGGAACCTGTCCGCCCCGTGGAAAGCCGGTGTGGTTGCCTGTCCGCGCGGCGGACACCTCGACGGGTTTACGCCAGGAAAGTCGCAGGTAGTGGCTGTGCCGCGGACAGTGGAACCTTGAGGATTGTCCGCCCGCGGAATGAGCCCGAGGGGTTTGTAAAAGAGACCTACAACATTGTCCGAGATGCGACCGGGTGGAAGATAGTCCAAATGTAATTCTACGTATAACTCGAAACGTACTCGAAACGACTTTTCGAGTCGTGAAAAGCGCAAAACGTTCTACTCGAAACGGTTTCGAGTAGAACGTCAAGGGTCCTTCAACTAGTCCTTTATCTGCCAGTTCTAAAGCTCTCCCGCGAAAGCACGAGAGGAAAGGGAGGTGTAGAGCTCTCGGAGCAGCGTCAATTTACTGCTGCGAAGTGCTCGCTGGTGAAAAGTCGTCCGGACTTGATTTCCAACTGTTGTTTGCAGAGCTGCGTCGGCATCTGGAATTTCAATCGCCAAAAAATCAGTTTGCGAAATGTTCTTCATGCTTCCGCCGCTACCGGAAGATGCCTTACTGATCGCATTCCGCGTAAGTGGGTGCTGCAGACATGCCCATAGGAAGAAAGGGTCGACCGAGTCCTTCGTGACCAAACGCCACAACTTATCCGGCAGCAGCAAATTCTCATAGGGTTGATCCACGATTGCAGACGCCCCCACCAGTTCGGTGGTGTTGGCTCGAGAAACGAGTAGGTCCCCTTCTTGTACTCGGTGATGCTCAGGAGGTTCGTAGCTCGGGTCCAAAGGTTTCGACTCTTCTGGTTTGAAGTACCCGCTAGTAGTCGAGCTAATTTTGAGGACACGTGGCCCTCCAGACGTTGAGTGCTCTTTGATGCTCTTCCCGGAGACAATTCTCTCTACATATTCTCCAACCGGGACAGTTCGGTTCGTTTCTGGTGCCAGATTTTTGGCCAGTGTTTCTAGCTTTGAAATGGACTGCTCTTCAGCGCGGATCGCCTCCTCTACCGTTCCCAGAATTGTCGCGATGCGCTGCTGCTCCTCCAGAGGAGGCAGAGGGACCTTGATCTCCAAGAGGTCGCGATTGTTGATCCTGGGAAGGTTGATCCCGTTAATATGCCTGTTGATTTGAGCAAATGCGAAACCGCTAAGTAAGAAATGCAACACGTAGTGGGTATCGTCGCCGTTAATCATGCGCAGGATAGTGATGTCACCTGAGCACGTGCCCGGCGCAGATGCAATAGCAGCTTTGCGGAGATTGGGCCGGAGACGTCCAAACAGAATGTCACCGGACTCGAATACGGGCTTTCCGCCTTTAAGCGAAAACGCATCGGCACGACTGTTTCCTAGAATTCCGCCACCGGTTTTGAGGTGTTCCAATCCAAAGTATGGTGTCGCAGGGTCGAGGTTTACTCCCGGCACTTTCTTGGTAACAACCTCGGCAACATTCCCCAGCTTCACCATCTCCCACCCCATCTAGATCAGCCCCTTGAGCGTGGTCATGGCGTCGGCGATTTGGGCGTCGAGAGCGTCGATGTCGGCGAGGATGTCCTGCGGGTCGCGGGTTTCTTCGGTTTCGAAGACGATTTCTTTGTACCGGTTCATCGACAGGTCGTAGTCCGCCTCGCGGATCTCGTCGACAGGGACGGTGAAGGACGCTTCGGTGCGGGCACGGTCTTGTTCGGCGGCCTGGTTGTGGAAGCGGGCCACAACGTCGGGCAGGTTGTTCAGGCGCAGCTGGGCGTCATCAAGCGGGGTCTTGGGCCAGGGGCCGAGTAGTTCCTCGGCGAGCAGTGGGGTGCGTTTGTCGTCGAGGGAGCGCCCGTCGGCGGTGATGTCATAGAACCAGATGTGCTCATTTTGGCCAGGCGAGTCGGTGCGGGTAAAACACACGATGGCGGTGGACACGCCGGTGTACGGCTTAAACGCGCCGGACGGCAGTTTGATGATGCCGTCGATTTTCTGGTTGTCCACAAGCTCTTTGCGCAGCGTCTTGTGCGCGCGCGTCGAGCCGAACAGCACACCCTCGGGCACCACGACAGCCGCCCTGCCGCCCAGCTTCAGCAAGGTCAAAAACCTCGCGATGAACAGCAGCTCCGTCTTCTTCGTCTTTATCGACGCCAACTCCGGATCCAAAATGTCCTGATTAATCGAGCCCGCAAACGGCGGGTTCGCCAGCAACACATCGAACGCTTCAAGCCGCTCTGGCGCCAGCTCCTGGAGGGAGTCAAGGTAGGAAATGTTCGGGTCCGCGAAGCCGTGCATCACCATGTTCATCGCGGCGATGCGCACCATGGTGGAGTCGAAATCGAACCCGGTCAGGCCGTGGGCGAGGTACTGCTCGCGCTGCAGTTTGGTGGCGTTTTTGAAGTCGTCGCGCAGGTATTCGCTGGTGGCGGCGAGGAAACCTGCGGTGCCGCAGGCTGGGTCGATGAGCCGGTCGGTGACCTTCGGTTCGGTCAGCGCCACGATCAGCTCGATGATGTGGCTTGGTGTTCTGAACTGTCCGTTCGTGCCGGCGGTGGCCAGCTTGGACAACATGTACTCGTACAAGTCGCCCGTCATGTCCTTATTCGAGAACTCCAGCTTCGAGATCATCGTCGCCACCGCCGTCAGTGTCGCCGCGTTCGGGATCAGGAACGCCGCGTCCTTCATATGGGTGACAAACCCGCTGTCACGTGCGGCGCCGAGCTGCTTGATGCAATCAAATCCCTCGCGGAAGGCGGCGAAGCGTGCCTCCGGCGAATCGACGGCCAACAACTTGGAAAAGCGCAGGTGGTCGTGGGTGGCGTCGTAAAATAGTTGGGTGGGATCGGGCTCCCCGCCCAGCGTGTTGGCGAGGAATTCGGCTTGCGCCTGGCGCTCGTCGAGTTGGCGCATGAAGAGGAGGTAGGTGAACTGTTCGATCATCGTGATCGGGTTTGAGATGCCACCGGACCAAAAAGCGTCCCAAATGCGGTCTACCTGGGATTTCAGTGCGCCTGTAATCATGGCGTCATTTTAACAACCGTGCGGGGCAGAAGATAGAACGGCTCGTGCGCGGAGCTATCTTTTAAAAACCGCGATTTCTATAAGATAGGTGCGTATCGAGCAGCGCCTAAGTTCTGCTTTTCCAGATTTTCAGAAGATTGAGGGGCAACGTGGCATACCGACCATTGAAAACCGTGTTTCACCAGCACGACGCGAAAACCGTCGACCACGAACACCGGTTCCGCCTGCAGCTGCCCTCAACACTGCGTTTTGCATACCCAGTTGGGGAGAATGATCTGTTTGTCGTGGTCACCAGGGAGCTCGCGACGAAAATGGAGCAAGTGTGGCGCAACGAACTTCGACTCGCAGAATTGTGGATACAACTGCCAGGAGCGGCACGCCACCACTACGTTTATTCGCTGTTGATTGATGAAATTCAAGCATCCAACCAAATTGAGAACATTCACTCAACCAGGCACGAGATCGGCGAAGCACTCGAAGCGGCGCGTAGAAACAATGGTCCAGGGATAGCGCGGAAGCGGTTTCAGGAGATGGCGAGCGCGTACATGGCGCTCTTCCAATCGGGCGCACCTGTAAAGCTTCCCGACACATTGCGTGACGTTCGCGAGTTGTATGACTCGTTGCTAGGGGACGAGATCGGCGAAGACGACATACTGGACGGTGAACTCTTCAGAAAGTCGCCCGTCAGCATTTATGACTATGGCAGTGCGGAGCCAGTCCACCGCGGCGCCACCGACGAGGCCGAGATCAACCAACGCCTAGGGACAATGCTGCAGATCCATGACCTATACGACGGCCCCGAGCTTGCTTTGGCGTTCATCGAGCACTTCATGCTCGAACACACGCACCCGTTCTACGACGGCAATGGGCGTTTCGGTAGATTCTTGCTGGCACTGCGCTTAGGCAACCTGCTTTCGACGCCAACCGCGCTGTCACTCTCAAGCGGAATTATGAAGGAGAAGAGCGCATATTACGCCGCGTTCATCAACGCTGAGCACCCAATGAATCGAGGAGAGGCGACCTTCTTCGTTGAAGCAATGGTGCAAACGCTGTTGCATGCTCAGGAAGAACGTCTGGTCTTCCTTACCCAAAAACCCGACGAGCTTCGCCGACTCGCCGAAGTCTGCAAAGCATGGCAGGACGACAACCCGGAAGACCTGACTCACTACGAACAGCAAACGCTGTTCCTGCTCGGGCAAGTGCACCTGCTCGGCCCAAGGAGTGGTGCAAGTTGGGACGAAATTGCGAACTACCAGGAACGGTCGAAGCAAACCGTACGGCCAGCGCTGGACTCCCTCGAAGGGCGGGGACTCATCGAGCGGCTCAGCGCGAAGCCGCTAGTAGTCCGGCTCGCCGAGGCGGGACAAACGTTGCTCGGGTTGGATTCATAGTCGCTGGCGGCGGAGCCGTCGTCGAAAAGTTGGACCCCTAGCGGGGCGCGATTTGGTCATACCTCATCCGAGGAGCAATATATTCGTGCTACCAATCGGACAACGTGAAGAACTGATTATGACTCAACAATTTCATCCGCGCGCATGGTTCCCCGTCGCAGGCAGCATGGTTGCTGTCGCGTGGGGCGGCAACGAATTCACCCCGCTGCTCGTGATGTACCGCGAAACCTCCCACTTTTCGCAGGTCACCGTCAATGGGCTGCTCGCCGCCTACGTCCTGGGCATCATCCCGGCGCTGCTGATCAGCGGTCCGCTGTCCGACCACATTGGACGACGCCCCACCATGCTCCCAGCCGCACCACTTTCGCTCGTGGGGTCCTTCCTGCTGTCCATCGCCCCGAACGAGCCGCTGGTGATCGCGACGGGCCGCATCCTGTGCGGGCTCGCCCTGGGCATCGTGATGGCGGTGGGGTCCACGTGGGTCTCGGAGCTGATTATTAAAGCGGGCGGGGACCCGGCGTCGGGGCCGCGCAAGGCGTCGATGTGCCTGACCGTCGGCTTCCTGATCGGCGCTGCGCTCGCCTCCGTGCTGGCGCAGTGGGGCCCGTGGCCCACGCACACCGCGTACGTGCTGCACATCCTGCTCACACTCGGCACCGCCTACTGGCTGCTCGACACCCCGGAGACCCGCCCGCCGCGCCGGGGCACCGTGAAGGAAACCTTCCTTGAGCTGCGCGTTCGCGACATGCTCGAAATGCTGCACATCCCATCCGCCGCGCACCGCCGCTTCGTGCGCATCGTGGTGCCGGTCGCGCCGTGGGTATTCGGTTGCGCCGGCGCCGCGTACGCCCTGCTGCCGCAGCTGCTGTCCAGCTCAGCGCACGATATGCCCATCGCGTTCTCCGGCTTCATGACGGTCGTGACCCTCGGCTGCGGCGTCGGCGTCCAGATGCTCGGCCGTGTCATCGATACGAGTAGGTCCGCCCGCGCTTCCGCCGTCGCGATGGCCGTGATCACCGTCGGCTGCGTCCTCGCCGCCGAGGCGTCCCGGTCCCTCTCGCTGCCAATCGGCGTTGCGGCCGCCGCCATCATGGGCGCCGGTTACGGCCTGGCCCTGGTCGCCGGACTTTCCGAGGTCCAACGCATCGCCAACGCCGACGAACTCGCCGGCCTGACCGCCGTCTACTACTCCGTGTCCTACACCGGCTTCTTCATCCCGATGGTCTTCAGTGCCGCCGCGCCCGTCGTCGGCTTCACCACCCTGTTCGTCATCGGCACCATCCTCGCCCTGTGCTGCCTGGTCAACGTGGTCCTCGGCTGGCGCGCCCACCTGCCCGGCCCGACCTGGTAGGCGGCTGCCCCGGCTCTCTGCCGCCTCCGGCCCTCAAATCTGCTCGTAGCGTGCGCTTCGAAGCGTGCGATGCAGGTCGCGCATTTCGACCCACCCCGGGCGATTTCCGGCGACCAGCGTCGCACTCCTTGAACACCTCGACCGGAACGGATTTCAGCAAGCAGCGTGCTATCTCCACAGCGCCATTCATGATCAACCAGGCCTGTAATCAGCCCCGGCGCACCTCAAACCTGCTCGTAGCGTGCGCTTCGAAGCGTGCGATGCTGGTCGCGCATTTCGACCCACCCCGGCCGATTTTTGGCGACCAGCGTCGCACTCCTTTAACACCTCGACCGGAACGGATTTCAGCAAGCAGCGCAGCCTCTAGGCGCGGCCCCAACCCCCCAGCCCCCAACCCCAGCACACCCGTCTTTCCTGAAATATCCACAAAGATGTGCCCAGATGCGAAAAATCAGATACGGGTACATCTGGGCACATCTAACCGGATATTTCACGCAAATTCGATTATTGTGAACCCATGGACCAAACACTGAACCCGTATTCGCCAGGTGCTGGCTTGCGTCCACCTGCGCTGACAGGACGCGAAGCGGAGCTCGAGCTTGTCGAGGCCATCATCACTAGGACCCGCAGCGGATTGCACAATCGCGGCGTTATCCTGAGCGGTCTTCGTGGGGTGGGCAAAACGGTGTTGCTGAATGAACTCGCGTCGCGTGCCGAGAATGCAGATTGGTTGACGGTGCAGTTTGAGGCAAGCGCTGATCGTGCTGGTGCGCAGCGGGTCCGGAAGCGGTTGGCCCGTGAACTGGCGTTGAGTGCGCGGAAGGTGTCGTTGCGTAAGCGGTGGAAGCACTTCAAGGATGCGCTCCCGGCGATCTCTTCGTTTGCGTGGCATGTCGGCGGTATCGACGTCGCGCTCGAGGTACCTGCTCAGGCGGGTATTTCTGACTCTGGTGATATCGGGATGGATCTCGAGGAACTTGTGTTGAGTGTCGCAGAGTCCGCGCAGAAGGACGGGAAGGCGATTGCGTTTTTCATCGACGAGATGCAGGACCTTGATGCGGAATTGATGTCGGCGGTGATTACCGCGCAGCACCAGGCGGGCCAGCGTGGTTTGCCGTTTTATGTGTTCGGGGCGGGCCTGCCTACGTTGCCGCAGAAGTTGGCGGAATCTCAGTCGTACGCGGAGCGTCTGTTCGAGCACCGCAAGATTGGTCCATTGTCAGATAGCGCGGCGGCGGCCGCACTTGAGGATCCCGCTACGAGGCAAGGGGTGCTGTTTACATCAGCAGCGTTGCGGAATCTTGTGGACGCCGCTCTGAATTACCCCTATTTCCTTCAGGAGTACGGGAAGGCGATCTGGAACGTTGCTCCTGCTTCGCCGTTTACCGAAAGTGATGCGCAGCTTGCGGTGGCGGAAGGCAATGCGGCCCTTGACGCCGGGTTCTTCCCGAGGCGTTGGGAGCGCGCGACGCCTGGTGAGAAGCGCTATTTGCAGGCGATGGCTGCGCATTCTGCGAAGCAGGTTCCCACGAAGGACATCGCGGATTCGCTTGACGTTTCGGTGAATTCGTTGAGTAGTAACCGGAAGCACTTGATTGAGAAGGGTCTCATTTTTGCCCCTGACCACGGTGTTGTGCAGTTCACGGTCCCTGGAATGGCGGACTATATCAAGCGTCTCTCCTGAAATATCCACAAAGATGTGCCCAGATGCGAAAAATCAGATACGGGCACATCTTTTACACAATTTCGCAATAATTGCAGGCCGCCCCGTACCGTAGCCGTATGCAATTCGTTCGCTCTCTCTTCCGCGGCGCCCCCGCAACCGCATTCATCACCGTCGTCTGCCTGGGCGTTTTCGTGATTACGGCGCTCCAGTCGCACTCGATTAGCAATGTGGTGTGGGGCTCCAGCCTCGCCGAGAGCATGGTGCTCTTCGGCCCATTTATCGACGCCCCCTCCGCCGCCCTCCGCACCCTCCTGGCGGGCTTTCTGCATGTGGATATCTCCCACGTGGCTGTGAACATGATCACGTTGGCGTTGTTGGGCCCGCAGCTGGAGCGTCGCCTGGGTACTGGGCCGTATTCGCTGCTGTACGTGGCGGGCGTGTTGGGGTCGTCGGCATCCGTGTTGGAGTGGAACTACGACGTGCCCACGGCCGGCGCGTCCGGCGCCCTCTACATGCTGATGGGCGTGCTGCTCGCCCTTTCGATGCGCCAGAAGGTGAACGTTCGGGCGCCGTTGGCGCTGGTCGGCGCGAATCTTGCCTATTCGGTGCTGTCCCCGGGCATCAGTCTGTGGGGGCACCTTGGCGGGTTGGTGGTGGGTCTGTTGGCGGGGTGGCCGGTGACGTCGGTGAAGAAGCGCGTCCGGTGGCTCGCGTCCGCCCTTGCGGTCGTAGCGGCTGTGGCTGCTGTGGCGTTTGTGATTGGTGTTGCCTAACTTTTCACATGTTATCCCCAAGTTTGTACACCGGTGGAGAACTCCACAGAGTTGTCCACATTGTGGATAAACACAACCGTGTAATTTCTAGAACATCGCTAGAACATGTCAGCGATTCACAAGAAAAAACGCCTGGCGAATGGGCATCATTGCAGCTCATTACGCCAGGCGCTCGATGTGCGAATAGGTTGTGCACAGAGTTATCCACAGGTGTGGATAACGGTCCTCTCCACAGAACCATCCACAACCTGTGGATAACTTGGCACTACGAATTACACAAAATGCTCCCTAGAAGGTGCCCTTCAGCCAGCGGCCGAAGTCGGACACGGTCACGTCGCGGGAGTCGACGTTCTGGTCGTTCCACTGGGAAACGTCACCGGCCAGGCGGCTGGTCTGGGTGACCGTCATGTAGTTGTGCAGGCGGCCTTCCTTGGTCTTGCCGTCGCCGAAGCTGAACGCGCCGAGCAGCATGTCGTCACCAGCGTTGACCGGGTTGGACAGCGTCACCTCGAAGATGCGCGCGCCCTTCTTGGCGTTGTAGCCGAGGTCACGGATGTGCGAGCCGTTCGCGCCGGTGGTGGTGATCAGGCGGTCCACACCCTTCGGGCCGGACTCGGTACGCACCTCAACGCGGAACGTCAGCGCCGGGAACTCTGCCCAGTAGCGCTCGGTGCCCACGTTCTTCACACGCAGTGCCACGGACCCAGCAAAACCGGAAGCTTTCCAGGAGCTCGTCGTGAAGTATGGCACCAGGTCGAGCGCAGGTGCCTCCGCATTATCGACGACCTCTTCGACCTCAGTGTTCTCCTCCGAGGTCGCCTCATCCGACTCCTCATCGGTGATGACCGCTGCGGTCTCGCCGTCGATTTCGACGTTGGTCACATTGGCTTCGTCGTTGTCGTCGATGGTGGTGACGTCGTCAAGATTCTCACCCTCGGTGATCTTCTGAACATCCTCGTTGTACGCCGGGTTCGGGTTCTCTACCGTGTCAGTGACCTGCGCGCCGCGGTTCGGTGCCCACGAACCTGCAGGTGTTGAGTAGTTCTTCACACGAACCTCGTTCTTGATCGGCATGTTCGCGACCCACGCCGTCGGCGTCGCCCACGTGCCGTTCGGGCGGCAACGCTGCTGCGTGCCCGTCATGGTGACGGTGCGGAAGCCGTACGTCGCTTCGCCCGTGTTGCCCGCCGGAACCTCGTACGGCCCGATCTTCTGGCCGACGTTCCAGCTCAAGCTTCCGGACACCGACCAGCCCAGCATCTTCGCCAGCGAGTAGCCGATGTTGCCCTGCAGCCCATCCTTCGAGCCCGACCCACCAATGTTGATCGTCTCAGTCTTCGACCCGTTGACCGACGCCGAAATCGTCTGCGTCCGCGCCAGGTCCTGCGTCAGCGGGATGGTGTTCTTGGTCAGGTTGGTCGTCGAAATCGTGCCGACCGGCAGGAAGTTGTCCTTCACCTTGTACACGATGGTGCGGTAGTCCTCAGTGGAGTTGCACACTGGGCGCGGGTTGAGCACGTTCGCCTTCAAGTGGTCCGATCCCCTGTAGGTGTGGATGATCGGCAGCGCATCATTGGTCGCTGGGGTTTCGGGGTACGACTCCTCAAGCGTCTGAGCCGTGGCTGGGGTCAGCGTGCCGGCAGCTAATGCCAAGGCCGCTACAACGCCCGTCATGGAACGAATAAACCGCATGACTATACCTTTCATAAGGTGACAATAGTAAAATAGCAGGTCAGGGCCGTTCAGACCCTGTTTTAATATGTACACCTTCTCGGTCAGGATTGTTCAACAATCCACCCCCGTGCCACCCCGCTACCGAACACCTGTGGGGAACCTGGCGGCTTTCCTGTGCGTCTAAACCTCATGTTGGAAAACACTGAACTTTTCGCATCCATCGTGGACACGCGCACTCTCCGTCACCGTCTGCACAGCCCCGAGTACCGACGCCTCAACCGGACGCAATGCATCCCGTCGCGCACCTGGGGGCAACTCAATGCCTGGCAGCGGCACCTCGTGCGCGCTTACGCCACCGCCCGCGCCATGACCAAAGGCTGCCTCGTAGGCAGGACCGCCGCCCGCATTCACGGCATGTGGGTCATCAGCCTCAGCGAAGAAATCCAAGAAGTAACGACGCCCAGCCGCCGCGGCCCCGCGAAACACCTCGTCGAGCCCGACGTCCGCTACCGCACCTCCGCTCTCACCGCCGCCGAGGTCACTACCGCGTACGGCATCCGTCTTTCCACACCTATTCGCACCGCAATAGATATCGCTCGCTACCACGGGTTTCAGGAGGGCCTCATCGCCATGGACTGGCTGCTCTCCATCGCGCACTTGGAGCGCAGCGACATCCTCCTGCACATCGAGCGCATGGGCCGCGTCCGCAACTGCGGCGTGGCGCGCGACGCCGCCCGCGCCGCGGTCTACAACGCCGATTCTCCCATGGAGTCCCTCGCCCGCGCCGAGTTCCTCCTCCGCGGCGTCACCGGCTGGAAGTTCCAGGCACAGGTGCAGCGCTACCGCGTCGACTTCCTTTTCGACGACTCCGTCATCCTCGAACTCGACGGCGACACCAAACACGCCTCCGACCCCCGCCGCAGCCTCCTGCAGGAGCGCAAACGCGAACGCGAGCTAACCAACCAGGGATACACCGTTCTACGGTACGGCTTCACGGATGTGCTTCACCGCATGGACGAGATCCTCGCCCGAATCGAGCTGGAACGGGCCCGCGCAAAGGCCCGCGCGGCTCGCTAAACCGCACGTCAAAACCGCACGTCAAAACGCAAATGGTAGTAACAGGATTGTAGTAATCCCCGAAATGGGGAGCGCGGATCCGGATTACTACAATCCTGTTACTACCATCTACGAAAATCCGCCGAAAAATCCGCCAGAGGCTAGCGCCACCCCATGGTCATGAGCAGGCCGAGGATCATGCCTGCGAAGCCGATGCCGTAGTTCCACGGGCCGAGCTCCGCAAGGAACGTCAGCTGGTCGCCGGCGATGTAGTAGAAGATAATCCAGCCGAGGCCAAGCAGCATCAGGCCGAACATGATGGTCTTGTACCAGATCGGGGTGCCGCCGGTGTTGATCTTGACCGGGGTGCGGGACACGCCGGTCGGGGTGGATACGGGGCGGTGGTCCTTGGTGATTTTTGCCTTTGGCATTATGTCAGTCCTTTACAAGCAAGTGCGGTGGCTTTTCCAGCTATCAGGGTTTTTACCTTATCAGGCGTTCGGCGGTGAACTGCCAGAGGTTGTAGCCGATGGCGGCGTCGCGTCGGACGGTTTCGCCCGCTGCGATTTCCTGGTGTCCGATGAGTCCGTTGTCCACGAGGGCGCCGGTCGGGACGGTTGGTCCTTCGACGAGGCGTCCGCTCCAGCCGGCGTCGCGTAGCGCTTTATCCGCGTCGGCGGGTTTCATGCGGGTGATGTTCGGCATGGTCATGAGCATGCCGTTGGAGACCCGCACTTCGACGGTGGTGCCCTTGGCTACCTCGGTGTTTTCGCCGGCGACTGCGATGACTTCGCCGTCTGGGCGTTCGGAGTCGACCTTGTTCACGGTGACTTGGAGCCCCATGGAGCCGAGGGTGGCGGACGCTTGGTTGACGTTGACGCCGGACAGCGACGGTACCTGGACCATTTCGGGGCCGTCGGACACCGTGACGGTCACCTTGGATCCCTTGGAGATCTGGGTGCCGGCTGCGGGGTGCTGGCTGATGATCTCGCCCTTCGGCACGTCTTCGCTGGCTTCTCGACGCAGCTCCGCATTCAGTTCCAGGTCGGCATCTTCGAGGACCTTTGCGGCTTCTTGGGCGTCCATGTTGGTGACGTCGGGGACGTCGGTAAGCTCGCGTCCCGAGGAGACGGTGACGGTGACGAGTGTACCGCGCTGGAGTTCGGACCCGGCGATCGGGTTGGTGTCGATGACGTTGCCGCGCTTGATGTCGGGGCTGGGCTCGTCGGAGACGGCGACCTGGAAGCCGAGGTTTTCGAGTTCGGCGACGGCTTCTGCGCGTGGTTTGTCGGCGAGGTCCGGGATGATGACCATCTGGGAGGACTTGTGGGTCTCTCCGCTGTTGGGGGAGAAGTAGGAGTAGGCGAGCCAGCCGGAGGCGCCGATGATGGCGGCGCCGAGGCCGATTGCCAGCCACTTCATCCAGGTTGGGGTGGTGGTTTCGTGTTCGCGGCGGTGGGCGGCGTAGCGCCCGGCCGCCTCAGCACCAGCGCCAGCACCGACCGCACCGGCGGCTGCCTTCTCCGGCAGCTGCCCGACGGGCCGCTCGGGGCGCGGCGCGCGGCGCGGCGCGTTGCCCTGGACGGTTTCGGAGACCATGGTGGCATCATCGGAGGGGTCGACGGGTTCGGGTTCGGGGGCGGCGAGGTGGCTGCGGGCGGCGTTGGTCACGGCGCCGCGCTTGAGGAGTGCCAGGTCTTCGCCCATTTCGGTGGCGGTTTGGTAGCGGTCCGCCGGGTGCTTGGCCATCGCGGTGAGGATGACGCTGTCCAGGTTGACGGCCTCGTTGGGGGTGAGTTCGCGGTCAGCGGGGACGCGCTCGCTCGGCGGGATGGGGTCTTCTTGGACGTGCTGGTAGGCGACGGCGAAGGGGGATTCGCCTTCGAAAGGTGGTTTGCCGGTGACGGCTTCGTACATGACGCAGCCGAGGGCGTAGATGTCGGAGCGGGCGTCGGCAGCTTTGCCGCGGGCCTGCTCGGGGGAGAGGTATTGCGCGGTGCCGATGACGGCGGAGGTTTGCGTCATGGCTGAGGTGGAGTCATCCAGCGCGCGGGCGATGCCGAAGTCCATCACTTTCACCTCGCCGGTGTTGGTGATCATGATGTTGGCTGGTTTGATGTCGCGGTGGATGATGCCGGCGTCGTGGCTGGCTTGGAGCGCGTGGGTGACGGGCAGCAGGAACGCGGCCGCTTTTTGGGGGCTTAAGGGCCCTTCGGCGCGTACGAGGTCCCGCAGGTTTTGCCCGGTGACGCGTTCCATGACGATGAAGGGGACGTCGACACCTGAGACTTCTTGGGTGCCGGTGTCGTAGACGGCGACGATGTTGGTGTGGTTGAGCCGCGCCGAGTTTTGGGCTTCTTTGCGGAAGCGTTCGCGGAAGTTTTCGTCGCGCGCCATGTCGATTTTGAGCATTTTGACGGCGACGTCGCGCCCAAGCACCGTGTCGGTGGCTGCGTAGACGTCGCTCATGCCCCCGGTGCCGATGACGGCGCCGAGTTCATAGCGGTTGGCGATCGTTGTCATTTACGCGTTCCCTCCGAGGATGTTTGGCAGATTTGGTAAGTCTAGTTCACCCAAGCCATTTTCCCCACCGCCCGGCTCGGGGCTGGGGGCCTGCGTCGTGGGCGCCTCATTATGTATCGACGTCCCCTCCGTCGGCCGCTGCTCCGGCGCGGAGGTGTGCTGTGTTGGCGTTTCGTCTTCGATGGTGAGCGTGGCCGGGGCACTGCTGCGTGTGCTGTGCCTGCTCGGCGTGTCGGGCGCGGCCGTGGTCGGCTCCTCAGTCGGCTCCTCGACGGGTGCCTCGTAGGTGGGCGCGGTTTCCACGGTGGTGGTTTGGGTGACCACGCTTTGGCGTGGAGCGGTGCTGCTTGGTGTGCTGCCGCCGAGGGTGCCGTTGTTGAACGCCCAGGCCACGCCGCCGATGACGGCGAGGGTGATCACGCCGAGCACGATGCCGACCCAGTAGCCGGCGGTGCCGCGCCGCTGACCAGCGCCAGCAGGGGCAGGAGCAGGAGCCGGCCGGGCAGGCCGCGCAGGCACCGCCGCGCGTGCCGGGGCCTGCGGCGGGACAGGTGGGCGGCGCCGCGGGGCGGCGGGCCGGGCCGTGGTTGGCCGGGACATGTCGGCGAGCATCTGGGTGGACGCGGTCGGGGAGGGCTCGATGGCGATGACGGCCGTCTCGCCACCCGGCTGCGTTGGGCGCATGCCCTGGCGGACCTGTTCGACGGCGAGCTGCATCTCGTTGCCGTCCCGGAAGCGCTGGGTGGGCGTTTTGCGCAGGGCGATCTCGATGAGTTCGCGCGCCGGGGCGCTCACACTGATGGGGAGCGCGGGCGGCTCGGCGGAGACGTGCGCCAGCGCCACGGAGACGGAGGAGTCCCCGGTAAATGGGCGTTTCCCGGCGAGCATCTCGTAGCCGACGACGCCGAGCGAGTACACGTCGGACGCCGCCGTGACTTTCTTACCTTGGGCCTGCTCGGGGGAGACGTACTGGGCGGTGCCCACGACCATCCCGGTGCGCGTCAGCGGCACGGCCGCCGCGGCCTTCGCGATGCCGAAGTCCGTAATCTTGATCTGCCCGTTCTGGGTGATCATGAGGTTGCCGGGCTTGATGTCGCGGTGCACCAGCCCCATGCGGTGGATCACGGCGAGGCCGTGCGCGGCCTGTTCCAGCACGTCAAGGGCCATGTCTTCTTCGAGTTGGCCTTCGCGCGCGATGAGGTCGGCGAGGGATTCGCCGCGGATGTATTCCATGGCGATGAAGCACATGGGGAACCCGCCGTCGGTGTTGACCTCGCGGTAGTCATACGTGGCGACCACGTTGGGGGAGTTGATTCCCTCCGCGGAGTTGGCTTCGTTGCGGAAGCGGGTGAGGAACTCCTGGTTGGCGGTGAATTCCGGTCGCAGCACTTTGAGGGCTACTTCGCGTTCGTGGCGGACGTCGTCGGCAAGCCAGACGGTGGACATGCCGCCGTGCCCGATGATCCATTGCAGCTGGTAGTCGGGCCCGATGAGCTTTTGTAGTTCGTCTTTGTTTTCGTAGTTCATCGCGCGTTGGTTCCTTCCTCATCAGCTGGCGCTGCGGGTGCCGCGTAGAGCACCGCGCGCCCGAGTGGTGCGGAGACTTGCCCGCCGGTCGCCCCAGTGCCCATGCCGCCACCATGCTTGACGACGACCCCTACGGCCACATCTTTGACCGGGTCGAAGGCGACGTACCAGGTGTGCGGTGCTGCGCCTTCGGCGTGTTCGGCGGTGCCGGTTTTGGAGGCGAATCCGTTGCCGTCGTAGCCCCAGGTGTCGTGTTCGGAGCCGAACATGAGGTCCTTGATGGTGTTGGCTTCTTCGGGCGTGATGGAGTCGGAAAGCAGGCGGGGTTTCGCCGTCTCGAGTTCGCGCAGGTCCGGGCTGAGGACGCGGTTGACCACGTACGGCGCCATGCGGCGGCCCTCGTTGGCGACGGTGCCCGCCATGACGGCGGCCTGCAGCGCGGTCATGGTGACGTCGCGCTGCCCGATCGCGGACTGGCCAAGCTCGGCGTCGCCAGGCAGGTCGCCGAGCGAGCCGGCCGCGGTGGGCATGCCGAGGTCGTACTGCTCGCCGATGCCGAATCCGTGGGCGGCCTCACGCAGCGCGTCGGTGCCGACGGCCATGCCCATCTGCACGAACGCCGTGTTGCAGGACAGGGCGAACGCGGTGCGCAGCGGCACCTGGCCGCCACCGGCGCAGGCCTGGCCCGCGTAGTTGGTCAGGGGCACGGTCGTGCCCGGCAGTGTGGTGGACGGTGCTCCGGTCAGCGGGGAATCCGGCGTGTAGCCGTTGCGCAGCCCGGCCGCGGTGATGACGATCTTAAAGATCGACCCCGGCGGCAGCTGGTCCTGCGTCGCGTGGTTGAGCAGCGGCTTGCCCGGGTTGTTGTTCACCTCGGCCCAGGCGCCCTCGGCGGTGTCAGGGTTGGAGATCGCGTTCGGGTCGTACGAGGGCGTCGACGCCATCGCCAGCACCTGGCCTGTCGACGGGCGCAGCGCCACGATCGCGCCCTCGTAGTTGCGGTTCGAAAGCTGCTCGTAGGCCAGGGCCTGCAGGTGCGGGTCGATGCTCAACTCAACCGAGTTGCCCACCACGTCCTGCTCCAGGCCGGTGCGCAGGAAGCGCGAGGACTTCCCGGAGCCCGCCCCGGTCAGCTGCCCGTTGTAGCCGGCCTCGATCTGGGAAGTTCCGTACTGGTCAGACACGTAGCCGAGCACCGGCGCAAAGGACCACGGCATGTTCGGGTACGTGCGCTGGTAGGAGCCGTCCTCGAGCGGGTGGGACTCCGCCAGCACCTGCCCGCCGGCACTGATCTGGCCGCGATTGATCTGGCGCAGCTCCACCACAGTGCGCGAGTTCAGTGGGCTCTGCGCGTACTTCTCCTCGCGGAAGCCCTGCACCACGGTGAAGTTCACCAGCAGCGCCACAATCAGCAGCAGGGCAATGCCCGCGCCTAAGCGAATGGATTTGTTCATCGTGCGCTCACCGCCTCCGGTGCCTGGGCACCCATCGCCGAAGCATCAAACTCCGCTGGCTTGTTCGCCGCGTTCGAGATCCGCAGCAGCAGCGCCAGCAGTACGTAGTTCGCCATGATCGACGAGCCACCAGCGGACATAAACGGCGTGGTCAGCCCGGTCATTGGGAGCATCGCGGAGATCCCTCCGGCGACCACGAAGATTTGGATAGCGATGGTCGTCGCTAAGCCTGCGGCCAACAACTTGCCGAACGTGTCACTGACCTGCAGCGCCGCCGAGTAGCCGCGGGTAATGAAGATGGCGAACAGGCACAGCACGCTGGCCACACCCACGAGCCCGAGCTCCTCACCAATCGCCGCCAGGATGTAATCCGAGTGCGCCACCGGCACCATCTCCGGGTGGCCGTAGCCCAACCCGGTGCCGGTCAGCCCACCCCAGGACAGGCCGAACAGCGCCTGCGACGGCTGGTAGCCCGTGGTGTCAAAGTTGGCCAGTGGGTCCATGAAGTTGGCGACGCGGTCCTGGATCTTCTCACTGACCTGGTACACCGTGTACCCGCCAACAGCCACCAGGCCTGCGCCGATCACCAGCCACGACGTACGCCCCGTGGCGAAGTACACCATGCCCAACACCGTGGCGAAGAGCAGGAGGGCCGGGCCGAAGTCGTTCGACACCGCCATGATCGCAATCGCGATCGCCCACACCGCCAAAATCGGCGCCAAGTCGCGCAGGCGCGGGAAGCTCATCCCCAGCAGCGTCTTGCCCGCCACCGTAAACAGGGCGCGCTTCTGCGCCAGCAGCTGGGCGAAGAACACCAGCAGCAGGATCTTCGAGAACTCACCCGGCTGAATCGAGAACGGGCCCAGCCAGATCCAGATCCGCGCATCCGCGAACCCAGGCGGCTGCGGCCACACCAGCGGCAACGCCAATAGCACCAGGCCAAGCAGGCCCAGCAGGTAGGAGTAGCGGGCCAGCGCCTTATGGTCGCGCACAATCACAAGCGTGCACACCATCAGCACCACACCCACCAGGGACCACATCACCTGGCGCTCCGCGAGCGGCGGGTAGCCAGCGCGTTCCGCCAGGTCCAGGCGGTAAATCACCACCAGGCCAATCGCGTTGAGCAGCGAGACCAGCGGCAGCAGCAGCTGGTCCGCGTGCGGCGCCGCCAGCGAAATCGCCACGTGGGCAATCGCGTAGACGCCCACGAACCCGCCGACCAGGTAGAACATCTCCGTCGACATCGTGCGGCCCTGGCTCAGCTCCAGGCCGAACAGCATCAGCAGCAGCAACCCCGCCGAGCACAGCAGCAGGAACAGCTCCTTCGCACGCCGAAACACACGAGACATCGCTACTTCACCTCCCGGCACGCGCCCTGCGGGGCGTCCTTCGCCGCATCATTATCGACGCACACTGGCAACGCCTCACCAGACAACCGGTTCAGAATCCCCAGCACATCGTCATACGTGCCGCCCTTGAAGTTCTCCACCGTGTTCAGCTGGCTCTCCGGCAGGTCATTGATACCGAAGATCACGCAGTCCTGCGGCACCGAGTTCGACGACACAATCTGCAACTTGTTCTGCTCATTAATGCACGCCCGCTGAATCACCTCACGGCGCGGCTCCGTAAACAACGACGTCCCGACGGCCCGCTCAATCGCGAAGTGGCCGTCGTTGCCGTCGGTGCCTAAAAAATAGCGGTCGTTGAGCCTATCGTTCGTCCACAACACCGCCGCCAGCGACAACATCAGCACAATCACCAACGCGGACAGCACCCACGGCCAAATGTTCACTTTGCGGCGAAACCGCTGGTCATCCTCCTCGTCCGCCGACGCGTCACTCGCGCCGGGCTGCGACCCATCACGGCCGCCCTCACGATTGTGGTTCGGCGGAATCGTCTCCGACTTGCGCATCAATGCCGCCGCCCTCGAAGCGGAAGAGTCCGGGTGCGTCGACTCGAACTCCGGCGCCAACGCGCCCGCCATCGCGGGGGCCGTCGGCAAGTCGGGGTGCTCCTCGCCGTCTTTGACCTCCACCACATCAGCGATGACCACCGTGATGTTGTCCGGCCCACCCGAACGCAGCGCCAACTCAATCAGCCGCTGCGCCGCTACTGACGGGGTGCCCTGACCAAGCGCCTCCCCAATCGTCGACGCCGTCACCGGATCCGACAAACCATCCGAGCACAACAACACACGATCCCCCGCGCGAACCTGAACCATCTCCAGGTGCGGCTCCACCGGGTTGCCCGTGTACGCCTTCAAAATCAACGACTTCTGCGGGTGACTCGACACGTCCTCCGGGTCCAGCTTCCCCTCGTTGACCAGGGACTGCACGAACGTGTCGTCCTCGGTGAGCTGGCGAAGCTGGCCGTCGCGAAGCAAGTAGCCTCGCGAATCGCCCACGTGAATGAGGCCGAACTCCGCGCCGTTGAACATCAACGCCGTCAGCGTCGTGCCCATGCCCTCCTGCTCCGGGTGCTGCGCCACCGAACGCTCAATCGTCGCGTTCGCATCATCTGCAGCCGCCCCGAGCAGCGCCAACATGTCGGCGTCCTCCGGATCCCGGTCGAGGTGCTCCATGTGGCTGACCATCAACTGCGAGGCAACCTCGCCCGCCGCGTGGCCACCCATCCCGTCCGCAAGCAGCAGAAGGTGCGGGCCCGCGTAGGCGGAGTCCTCATTGTTTCCACGCACCAGACCCTTGTCCGATGCCGCCACATAATTCAACCGCAGCGTCATGGCATCAACCTCACAATCGTGCGCCCCATCTTGATATTCGTCCCCACCGATACCCGCTCCGGTTGGTCAATGCGCATGCCCTGCACAAAGGTGCCATTGCGGGAGTCCAGGTCCTCTACGAACCAGTCGCTGCCGCGGCGGAACAGTCGCGCGTGCCGCGAGGACGCAAAGTCGTCCCCAAGCTGGAAATCATTGTCCGGCGAGCGGCCCAGCGTCACATGCTCCACACTCGCAATCTCCATGTGCGAGCCCTGCAGCGGCCCCTCAACGACCGCAATCTGCCGGACCTTCTCACGCGACTGCAGCGGTTTCCCCGCCTGCTTCACTTGTCGACGCCCAGCTCCACCCACCTCACGCACATTCTTCCGCTGCACCCACAACACCAGCAGAATGAACAGCCAGAGCAGCGCGAGCAGGCCAAAGCGTGCGCTCAGGATCACCGCGGAATCCAACAAAGGAGCTCCTTCAGGTCAGGGCTTGTTAGGCCTGGAAAAATTCTGTCTGCGGGTGCGACGCCGCATCCGTGTAGCGCGGCGCGCCCTCCTCCGGGTCCGGCGCCGCGGGGCTCGACGCCCTCGGCTCCACGATGCGCACCTCAATGTGGGAATGGCCCAGGGTGATCACGTCGCCGTCGGCAAGCATCCAGTTCTCCACAGGCTCATCATTGACCGTCGTGCCGTTCGTCGACTGCAAATCGACCAACACCGCAACCTGGCCATCCCACGTAATCTCCGCATGCTGCCTCGACACACCCGTGTCCGGCAGGCGGAAATCCGCATCATTCGAACGGCCCAAAATATTCGAGCCCTCATGCACCAAGTAAGTGCGCGACGACCCGTCCTGCAACAGCAGGCTCACAGTCGCTTCGCCACCCTCCACCGGCGTCATCGTATTTGGCTCATGCATGTGATCCTCCTGATCCCGGTTTGCCGCATGACGGTGCCTACCGCCCTTCGACCGCTTCGTAGGCTCCGCCACAATGGCATCAAACCCACTCGCGACCTCCGGCTGCGGATCAATATAAGAACTGACCCGCAACTGGCCCGTACGCAGCCCTGACTCCTCCGCGATCCGCACAACCGCCGGCCCATCAAAGAACCAACCCTGGTTGCGCACATACCGCGTCAGTTGTTCCGCGAGGTGCACCGGCAGGTCACGCTCCCGCGACAAGTTCTCCAAATCCTTCGAAGAAACACCCACCGCGAACACATTCGGCACCACAAACTCATCATGGTCAGTCACCACCACAGAGTCCTGCGCCTCCTGTTTCAGCAGTTCCTCGATCTCAGCCGGAACTACCTTGCCGCCGAAGAGCGCCGCCATCGAATTATCCAGGCCACGCTGCAACGAACTATCCAGCTTTGCCAATCGATCCATGACTCCCATCCGCATGCACCTCCTTTCTTTAACCCCGTTAGTATAGGTGCGCATTCCGACACAGCCTAGTGTGAAACACCTTTACACCCCATGACGTGCCGATTTGGCACTTCTCTATGTAAGGGTGTTATATTGTTCCAGTGCCCGCCCGGGTGGCGGAATTGGCAGACGCGCTGGCTTCAGGTGCCAGTGTTCGCAAGAACGTGGGGGTTCAAGTCCCCCCCCGGGCACAAACGGACCGGCTCTCCTTCGGGAGGGCCGGTTCTTTTTATGCTTGGGTGTCTCTAGGGAGCGAGTGCCAAAAGACGCAACCCAATTTGGTACGGCCATTTAAAGTGCCAGGCCAGAAAAGGGCTAGATTTTAAGAAGGGTCAGATTTGGCACTCCTGCGAGTTTCCTGTGCACCACAATCCCCATTTTCAAGCAACCCGAGCGGCGATTCCCCAGGTCGCGAAAATGCCGACCCGGAATCTGGTGCAAAGGCCCGCGAGTAGGTGAAAATAACAACAACCCCAGGCACTTGGCCCGGGGTTGTGGGGTATGGTGCGTCGATCTACATCGACGCTCTGTGGAAAAGGATAACATTAGCGACGATGCTCGGGGCCGCTCGCTTCGAGAAGTACTTCACTACCCGCACCCAACGGCTTCCAGTTCGTTACTTCGGTCGTGACATAAACGACGAGAAATTAACAGTGCTGATAAAAGACCGAGGCCACTCCTCGTCGTCGGTCAAAAGCATGTCCTCCCACAAACGCGACACGGCCGCCCCGGGCTCAATAGGCTCATCGATCGTCCCTAGTGCGGTGGAATAGCTATACATATTCCATTCATCCTCGTTAACCGGTTCATCACTCTGAGCCTGGAGATCATGGAGCAAGTTTTCTTTCACGACTGAGTCAACCTCATAAAACTCCACATCAGCAACCAGATAGACGGTGGTGAACTGTTTTACGCGTTCCACTCGTTCAAGATAGCGCTGATAGCACCGAGGAAGATCCTCCTCTTTGGCAAGGAAGTAGGTTCTAGTCAGAGTGATTTCGCTGAGTGTCATTTAGGGTTCCAATTCGTGTCATAGGCACCCGAAGGGCGGTACTTTCTCTGTGGGTAGCAATGCCTCTTATGGGCGTTGTTGAACTTGTTCACGTACAGGTTAGCTTCTTTTTCAGCGTCGTCAGGGTTCGATGGGTGGTTGCGGAATTGAACCATCAACCGCTAGAGCATGAGTCGCCGCGATGGACCAAGTTCGAAAGTGGGCGAGGAGAGGGGTACGGCGCCGGAGGCTCCAGTGCCAAAAGACGCAACCCAATGTGGTCCGGCCATTTAAAGTGCCAGGCCAGAAAAGGGCTGGATGGATAGCGATGTCAGATTTGGCACTCCTGCGAATTTCCTGTGCACCACAATCCCCGTTTTTAATCAGGCCGAATGACGTTTCCCCAGGTCGCGAAAATGCCGACCCGGAATGTGGTGCAAAGTTCCAGATGGAGCGTCCACGCCGCATATCGGCAGCGCACACCTAGTAAGGTGAGCTGCAGTATTGTTGCATATCCCTGAAGGAAGCCCCTCATGACGAACCCGTACCAGCCCGACGACACCCACCCTGGCACCAACGAGTGGGCGACCCAGCAGCCGCAGCAGCCTCAGCAACAGCAGTACCAGCAGCCGTACTACCAGCAGCCATATCAGCCGCAGCCCCCGTATCAGCCGCAGCAGAAGAGCAACACCGGCTTGGTGGTGGCGTTGTCGGTGTTGGGGACGTTGGTGTTGTTGGCGTTGGCTGGAGCGGTGGCGTTTTTGGTTGTGCGTTCCGATGGGTCGAATGGGGAGCAGCAGGACCCGGTGATCGTGACGGAGGTTGAGACGGTCGCGCCGGAAGCCGGCAGCAACGGCAGCCAGAACAGTCAGGGCAACAAGCCTAATGTGAACCGGCGTGAGCCGATGGGGTCGAGTGCGGGGTTCTCGAATGCGACGGCGGAGACCGGGAATACGTCGTCGGAGTTCGCGGGTAATGTGTTGGCTGTGTTTAATGAGCGGGCTGCGGCCACTGGTGAGTTCCCGGGGTCGTTGAGTGTGTATAGCCCGGTGACGGGGCAGACATACACGATGTCGTGCTGGCCGGCGGGTGGGGGAGCCCGGTGCCAGGGCGGTAATAACGCGTCGGTGTATTTGTACTAATGGCGTTGTATCCTCGCCCGTTGTCGGTGGGCGATCATGTGCGTGTGGTGGCTCCGGCGCGTTCGTTGGCGTATGTGGAGCAGGGGCCGGCGGGTCGTTTTGTGGCTGAGTTGGCCACGCGCCGCCTGGAGCAGCTTGGCCTGTCGGTGAGTTTTGGGGCGAATGTGCGGGTCTCGGACATGTTTTGGTCTGCGCCGGGCAAGCTGCGGGCTGAGGATCTTATCGACGCCTACTCCGACCCATCCGTCGACGGCATCATGAGCGTGATCGGCGGCTTTACCAGTAACGAGATCCTGCCTCACCTGGACTTTGATGTGATTGCGGAGCACCCGAAGTTTTTGTGCGGGAATTCGGATGTGTCGGCGTTGGCGAATGCGGTGTATGCGAAGACGGGCCAGGTGGTCTACGTGGGCCCGCATTGGTCGACGTTGGGGATGCGCGATTTCGGCGAGGTGACGCGTGATGCGTTTGTGCAGGCGGCGTTTACTGATGGGCCGATCGTGTGGGAGCCGGGGGACTGGTACACAGACGATGACTGGTTTATTAACCAGGATGGTCGCGTGCAGGAGCCGGATGATGGCTGGTGGGTGATCCAGGAAGGCCGCGCGGAGGGGATTGCGCTTGGGTCGAATTTGGGCACGTTGGGGTTGTTGTCGGGCACGGAGTTTATGCCGTCGCTCAATGATGCGGTGTTGTTTGCGGAGGTGACGGGGAAGTACACCGTGATGGACTTTCGGCGTGAGCTGGTGTCGTTGTTGCAGGCCCCGGATGGTCACGGGATTGAGGGCTTGGTGATTGGGCGCTTCCAGACCGCGAGCCGTGTCACGAGGGTGATGGTGGAGGAGATGGTGGCGTCGATACCTGAGCTGAGGGGGAAGCCGGTGGTGGCGAACGCATCGTTTGGGCACACGAACCCCTTGCTGACGTTCCCGGTCGGCGGGCGTGTGGATGTTTCGGTGGAGGGGGGAGAGGCGTCGATTAGCTTTCCTAGAGTGTAGTTTGTCCCTATGACTGATTCGACGCCGGGTCAACGTTGGACCTTCTTTGCAGTGATTTCGCTCGGTCTGCTGATGATCGGGCTGGACAATTCAATTCTGTATACGGCGATGCCGGAACTCAACGAGCAGCTGCACACCACCCCGACCCAGGGCTTGTGGATTATTAACGCCTACCCGCTGGTGCTGGCGGGGCTGTTGCTGGGCACTGGCACGCTGGGGGACAAGCTGGGGCATCGCCTGATGTTCATCGTTGGGCTGGTGGTGTTCGGGGTGGCGTCGCTGGCGGCGGCGTTTGCGCCGTCGGCGTGGCTGCTTGTGGGTGCGCGCGGGCTGCTCGGCATGGGTGCTGCGGTGATGATGCCGGCGACGCTCGCGCTGATCCGTTTGACGTTTTCGGACGAGCGGGAGCGCAACACCGCGATCGGCATTTGGGGGTCGGTGGCCGTGGTGGGTGCGGCGCTGGGTCCGCTGGTCGGCGGCGCGCTGCTGGAGGCGTTCTGGTGGGGCTCCGTCTTCCTGATCAACGTGCCGATTGTGCTCATCGCCCTGGTCCTGACGTTCTGGTTGGCCCCGGAGAACATGCCGAACCCGGCGAAGCACTGGGACTTCATTTCCTCGGTGTACGCACTGTTCGCGCTGTCGGGCCTGACCATGGCTATCAAAGAATTGGTGAACCCGAACTCCGGCTGGTCCCTGTTCGTGGTGGCGGTGGTGCTGTGCGTCGTCGGCGCGGTGCTGTTCGTGCGCCGCCAGGGGAAGCTGACGGATCCGCTGCTCACCTTCGACATTTTCAAGTCGCGCATGTTCACCGGCGGCGTCGTCGCAGCAGCCGGCGGCATGTTCTTCATGGCCGGCGCCGAGCTGATGACCACGCAGAAGCTTCAGCTTGTCGACGGCTTCTCCCCCCTCCACGCCGGCGCCACCATCATTGCGATGGCGGCGGCCGCGATTCCGGCGTCGACACTTGGCGGCGCCTACCTGCACAAGATTGGCTTCCTGCCGCTCATCGGCGGCGGCTTTTTGGGCGCTGCTGCGGGTGCCGCGGCCCTGATTTGGGGTTCGGACGCCGGCAGCCTCGGCATCGAGATTGCGGCGCTGGCCGTGATGGGCTTCTCGGCGGGCTCGGTGATGAGCGTGTCCTCCATCGCGATTATTGGCGCCGCGCCCCTGCACCGCTCCGGCATGGCGGCGGGCGTCGAGGAGGTCTCCTACGAGTTCGGCACCCTTGTCACCGTCGCGCTGACCGGCTCGTTGCTGCCGATATGGATGGTGCGCAACCTCCCCGCCGAGCTGCAGCCCATCGGCATGGACACAATTTACGACGCCTCCACCAACGCACTTGCCGCCCCCGCCTACGCCGGGGCGTACCACAATGTGCTTGTGATGATCGCCTGCTCGGCCCTGGTCTTCGGTGCGGTGACCTGGTGGTGCTTCCGCGATAACCCGAAGTCCGGCGACGCGAAGGTGGCGGCGTAAATGAGCGCACGCAGCTGGCACCGGAAGGCGTCCAAGCCGGTGAGCATCTGGATGTGGGTGTTCATCCTGATAGGGCTCACCCACACGCTGTTTCCTGAACCGGCGTGGCTGCTGATTCACATTTTCACGCTTGGCATTGTGGCGAACTCGATCGTGCTGTGGAGCGTGAACCTGACCGAGCGTTTCCTGCAGCAGCGCCTTCCCGAGGAGGCACGCCCGGCCCAGCTGCGGCGCACCTGGGTCCTCAACGCCGGCGTCATGTTGGTACTGGTTGGCCAGGTCCTGGCCAGCTGGTGGGAACAGCACTGGCTGGTCACCTGGGTCGGCGGGTTGCTGGTCGCTGTTGCGGTGCTGTGGCACGCGGTAGTGCTCGCCCGGCTGGTGCGTGATGCCGGCCCGGAGAAGCGGCACCGGCCCGCCGCGGTCGGATACGTGGCGTCGGCTGCCTGTCTGCTGGTTGGGGTGTGCTTCGGCGCGGCACTGTCGATGGGGCTGCCCGGCACCTGGCAGGAGCAGATCCGCCAGGCGCACCTGTTCACCAACGTTGGGGGTTTTGTGGGGCTTGCCGCGATGTCGAGCCTGAGCGTGCTGTTCCCAACGATGTGGCGGATCAACGGCATGCGCGACCGAACCTGCGCAGCCATTTGGGGCGCGGTGGCCGGGATTGCGTGCGCGGTTACCGGCGCGCTGCTGGGGATTTCGCAGGTAGTCGCGGTTGGCGCGTTCGTCTACGTCGGCGCGTGGCTGTGGCTCTTCCAGGGGTTCCTGGTGAACGTCATCGACGTCCTTCGCGACCCGCGCGACCGCATCACCTACCCGGGCCTGTCCGTCTTCGTAGCGATGTTCTGGCTGATCGGCACGATGCTCTGGTACGCCGTGGGCCTGGTGCGGACGATCCCGGAGATCCCCACGCTGGCGCTCTTGCTCGGCTTCGTGGCGCCACTGCTGATCGGCACCATGAGTTACCTGCTGCCCACCACGATGGGCGGCGGGCCGAAGGCGGTGCGCGCCGGGCTGCTGGAGCTGTCTCGGGGCACCTACTTCCGGGTCGTGCTGTACAACCTCGCGCTGGCGGTGTGGCTGCTAACGGAGCAGTCCTGGCTGCGGGTGGTGATGAGCTTGCTCGTGTTCGCCGTACTGGTGGCGTACCTGCCGCTGCTGCGCAGAGCGGTGAAGGCACAGGTGGCGGTGCTACGCGGGCAGCGCGAGGCCCCGGTGGCGGGCGCCCACGTGGAGCGCCCCGCTGGCCAGTCCGCCCTGGCGTTGGCGCTGGTGGCGGCGATTGTCGCGTCCTTCGGCGGGATTGCCTGAGCCCGGTCACCTAGGGGGTGACCACGAACTGGCCGCGCTGTCCCTTTTCGGCGTCGGTCATCTGGTGGTTCACGAAGGTGTAGGTGCCGGGTTCGTCGAAGGTCATTTCAACAAACCCGCCCTGGGCGGCGAGGAGCCCGAGCGCCTGTGAACCGGTGTCAGTGGCGTTTCGGATCTGGTACTGGCCTTCCTTGAATACGGTGTCGAAGATTTCGCCGACCACGTGGAAGCTCAGTGGGTTGTCGGGGCCGACGTTGAAGAGCCACACCCGGACGGTATCGCCGACGCGGGCTGGAATCGGACGTTGCTGGTATTGGTTGGGGTAGCCGTTGAACGCGGTGAGGTCGTAGAGCCCGGCGGCGACTCGCTCGGGGTCGGCGCCGTCCTCGCCGAGGAAGACCTCGTGTGAGAGCAGGACGTATTCGGCGTCGACAGGCGTGAGGTCCGGTGGGTCGATGACGACGGCGCCGAACATGCCGTTGGCGATGTGCAGGCTCATCGGCATGGTGGCGCAGTGGTACATCCAGATCCCGTACCTGCGGGCTTCGAACTCGTACGTGAGCGATTCACCCGGAGCGATCTGGGCCATATTTGTATCGGGGTTGACCTCACCCGCGTGGAAGTCGATGGAGTGCTCCATTGTGCCGTCGTTGACGATGGTGATGCGGAACAGGTCACCGACGCGCCCGCGCAGTACGGGACCTGGCATTTCCCCGTCGAAAGTCCAGACGGGTTGGGTGACGCCGGGCGCGACCTGGCGCTCGCTTTCGGCAACGTGCCAGGTGTGTTCGTGCACTGTTCTTTCGGGAGCATCGGGCGCGGGAGGCAGCGCCGGGTCGCGGTAGACCAGGCCGTCGTCAGGCCCATCCGCGGCGACTACCGGTCTCGGCGCGGCGCTCGGCGAAGTGCTCGGGCTCGCCGACCCGACCACGACGTCGAACACCATGCCCATCGCCTTGTGTCCGGCGATCGTGCACCAGCCCTGCGTGGACTCGGTGAAGACGCCGAAGTCGTGGACGACGGTGTCGCCGGGGTCGATGCGCCCGGTGTACTCGCTACCCAGCTTGAGGTCGTGCTGCTGGTCATCGGAGTTGGTGATGGTGAGGATGAGGCGGGTACCGGAGGGGACGTTGATACGATTCGGCGTGAAGGCCATGCCGTGGATGTCGACGTCGAGGGTAGTGGCGCCGCTGGTGTCGAGTGGAGCCGAGCTGCCATCGTCGCCTGCGGTCGAGCTCAGCGCGCTGAACGCCACCACGAGTGCCACAAACACCGCAATGATGCCCCACGCCAGGCCGTCGGAGGTCTGCCCTTTTTTATTCACGGTCCCGATCGTAATAAATACGGCCTGGAATAGGGAAAATCGGCGATTTCGGTTTAAGCTGGTAAAGAGCTCTGACCGAAGGAGGACACGTGGATTCGGCGACTCCGCTGACGATAGAGGGGTCTGGCAGTTTGCTGTGCACCAGAACCCGGGTTTTCGGCGGGGAGAAAAGACAAAACACCTGGTCACCTCTTGTGCAGAGTGGAATTTGGTGCGCCTTATCGCGACACGCGGCTTAATCCAAGCTCAACGCCCATAGAAAAACCCTCGGGGGAACACAAAGTCGATGTCTGTGACCCAGATCCGAGGGACTACGTTGGTTAGAATAGCAGGCCTGATCAATGCGCCGATGAGGCCCTTAAACTGTATGTATGGAACCACGACTTGGGCCAGGTGTTATGGCGAGAAAGTGCGAAATAGCCTCTTCATTACGTTCTTTCAATAAATACGGCCTGGAATAGGGAAAATCGGCGATTTCGGTTTAAGCTGGTCAGTAGCTCTGACCGAAGGAGGACACGTGAATTCGGCGACCCCGCCTCAACCGACGACGGACCTGATGGACCGCGCCGCCGAGTTGAGCGTGAAGCAGCGAGAGGTGCTCGACCGCCTAGCCATGCACCCGCACGGCGCGCAGGTCAGCGACCTTGCCGAGGAAATGGGGATGCACCCCAACACGATCCGCGGGCACTTGGACGAGTTGCTGGCGAAAGACCTGGTCAACATCACGACGGCCCCGAGCGAGGGACGCGGCCGCCCGAGCAACATTTTCCACACGCGCACCCCGCACCACTCGACCGTGACTCGCGAGTACATCGGCCTGGTCAGGACGATGGCGGAGTGCCTCACGGAGGGCGATGAGGAGAAGGCGCGCGAGATCGGCCGTCAGTGGGCGCGCCAGACTCACAACGGGCGCGAGGTGCAGTCGGATGCCTCCGGGGCGTCTCAGCTCAACGCCCTGATCGCGATTCTGCGGGACCTCGGCTTCGACCCCTCCTACCCAAACCAGTCCGGCAACATTGGCCTCAACGCCTGCCCGTTCACGACGGTGGGCGTCAGCGCGCCAAGTTCGGTCATCTGTGCCCTGCACGCCGGCTACCTGGATGAACTCAGCGGCGGCATCGTGTGCAAGCTCGTTCCGTACAGCCGCCCATCGCAGTGTGAGGTCCAGCTATGACTATCGACGACGACGCCGTCCCCCTGCCCACCGCGGAACTGATGCGCCGCGCCGCCGAGTTGAGCCCGAAGCAGCGTGAGGTCTTGGACGCGCTTGATTCCTTCCCAGAAGGAGCCTTGCTCAGCGAGTTGAGCAAGGAGCTGGGCATCCACGTCAATACCGTGCGTGGCCACGTCGATGAGCTGGCGGAGCGCGGTTTGGTGGGCTGGCGTGTGGCCAGCCGCACCACCCGTGGTCGCCCCTCGCACGTGTACCACGCGCGCACCCCGCAGCGTCACGCTGTGATGCACGAGTACGTCGCGCTCGTCGAGTCGCTGATTGAGTCGCTCGCCGGCTTCGACCTGGACGCAGCCCGCGATTTCGGGCGCGCGTGGGCGCGGCGCAACGCGGACCGTTTCGGGGAGCCGCCCGAGGACTTCGAGGAGCTCGCCGCCGCGGTGCTGCGCTCTCTGCGCGAGATGGGCTTCGACCCCCTCGTCCGCGAGGCGGACGGCGACGCTTCCGTGGAAGTTGGCCTGCAGGCCTGCCCGTTCGTCGCCGCCGACGGCACCCCGCCCGCAGCCACGATTTGCGCACTGCACCAGGGGTTTATCGACGCCACCATCGGCCCCCACCACCTCGACTTCATGCCGTTCGACGCGTCGGGGCAGTGCGGGGCCCGGCTGGTTAACCGATCAGCCAGTCGTTCGGACTAAACAGCTCGAAGTACACGTTCGCCGGGTCGAGCTGTGCCAGGTCGTCGCGGATGGACTGCAGGAAACCCTCGCCGCCGCACAGGTACACGTCCGCGCCGGAAACATCCAGGTCAGCGACGTTGAGGCGCTGGCCTTCGGCACGGAAGTAGGGGTGCAGGGAGGCGTCGTCAAGCTTGTCGACGAGCATCCGCATCTCATCCGCCTGCGCCCACGACTGCTGTGACTCGTCGGCGTGCGCGACCGTGACCTTGCGTGGCGAGCCCTCCGCCGCGAGATGCCCCAAGATGCCGGTCATCGGCGTGGATCCGATGCCGGAGGAGATGAGCACCACCGGGTTTGTGCCGGGCTGCAATACCAGGTCGCCGGCGGCGAGCGTGGCGTCGACGGTGTCGCCGACGTTGACGTGGTCGCGCAGGAACGTGGACACTTCGCCCTCGGTCTCCACGGCGATGCGGTAGTGGGAGGCGTCGCCTTCGATGATGGAGTACTGGCGCAGCTGGCGCGCGCCGTCCGGCAGCTTCACGCCGACCGACGTGTACTGGCCTGGGCGCGGCGCCGTGAGGTCTCCCTCCAGGGTGTAGGCGTAGACGGTGTCGCTGAGCTGGGTTTTCTCCGTGACGGTGGCGGTGCGGAACACGTCGCCGGCTTCCACGCCGTCCGATTCGTAGAGCTTGCCTTCGTGCTTGATCAGGACGTCGGCCATCAGCCAGTACACCTTGTCCCAGGCCTCGGCGACTTCTGGGGTGACGGCGTCACCAAGCACCTCGACGATGGCGGCCATCAGGTTGTCGTGCACGATCTGGTACTGGTCCGCCGTGATGCCCAGCGAGACGTGCTTGTGCGCGATGCGGTCCAGCATCATCACTGGGTCCGGTGCCTCGGGGTCCACCAGCTGCGTGGCGAACGTCGCCACCGACGCCGCTAGCGCCTTCTGCTGCGCGCCCTGCTTCTGGTTGCCACGGTTGAACGTGTCCGAGATGAGCTCGGGGTGGGCGGTGAACATCTTGTTGTAGAAGGTCTTCGTGATCGTCTGAATGTTCGCGCCTACCGGCGGGAGCGTTGCCTTGATGATCTCGGAGTGCTCGTCGCTCAGGTATGCCTGTTTCGGGTTTGGTTTCTCGTCAATGAACATAAACACGAATATACTCGTGTTTAATCGGATGCCCTACATACCACCCAACATCCCACATGTGGGATGTTATGTGGGATGTTATGTTGCGCGGTAGCGCTGGCGGGGGCTCTTATGTGGCTCTGTTCGCTCCGCCTCTCCGGCGTCTACCAGGCGATTGAGTGCGTTTTGGACCGCTGTTCGGCTCAGCTGCGTCTCCGTTACGAGCTCGGTCGTGGACCAGGACTCCTTCGTGGCAAGGAGATCTTTCACTTGGTCGATGGCCGTTCCGTGCCGCTCTGCTGCGATGATTCTGCGTTTGTGGAAGGTGATCGTGAAGTGCGTGAGCGAGTTTGCATACGTCGGTGGGGGCATGAGCGCTTTGGCAAGCGCTTGTTCGATCACGGCGATTCCGGAGCCACGGTTTTCCGCGACGGGTCCGCCGTCGTCGAAGCGCAGTTCCTCCAGGAACGTAGAAAGCCGCTGGTTGCGTGAGTTGCTGACCCCGGCGTCGCCAAGGTTTTCCGTGGTGACTCCGCCGTAGAGGCCCCCAGGATTCGTGATCTCCAGACGGTCGGCGAACATCATAATCTGGACCTGGCCCCCACGCGCGGCAGGGGAGTAATCGCGGTGCATGACGGCATTGACCAGCGCCTCGCGTACTGCCTCCACCGGGTAGTCCGGCATGTCTTTCCTGTACACATCGCCGATGACGCTCGCGGTGCGCATGTTCTTCTTCACAAGTTCGACGCCCGCTTCGACCATTTCGGGAATCGTGCCGGTGAGCGTCGCGTTGTCCAGGAACCGAATTCCTTCCGCGACCTCCCCGATCTCAGTGCCTGGCAAGAGAGTAAACGTAATGGTCAGACGCGGGAAGAACTGCTGCGGGTACTCACCCATGGTGAGAAGTGCAGCGAGTGTGGGGTGTTCGCCATCGAGGATGCGTAGGCGCTGCATTGCTGTTACATCACCCTGCTTGAAGGTGCGCGGGCGTAGTGATTTCTGGTGAGCAAGGTAGGGGGTGAGCAGGTCGGTATCCAGGTCGTCCGGGGAGGCGTCTGTCACTGGCTCCTCATCCCACGTGGGTTGGGTGCGTTCCTCGAGCAGGCGGTCAATTTCGTAGGGCTCGAGGCGCCGCTCGCCTTCCCCGGTACGAGTAAAGCTGCCCTTGTACATCCCTCGGTCCTTGACGTAGCAGGGCTGCTCGCGCGGGGGAAGGGCGGGCACCTCGACGACTACAATCACGGACCCTTCGAACGGCACCGGCGTGACAAGTGGTCGAAGCACTGGTGAGAGCTGGTCACAGCGCGACGCGACCGCATCCTGGGCGCGCTGCGCATCGAACCTATCGAGCGGGGCGAAGGATGCGTCCTCGCTCAATCCGATGAGAATCACCCCACCCCGCGTATTCGCAAACGCGGAGAGCGTCTCCAGGATGCTCTTCCCGACGTTCGATTTCACCTCAACTTGCGGTGTCTCACCGACCAACCGCAGATCTGCGACGATCTTCGATAACTCTTCTGCCTGCATAAACTCAACATACCACCCAACATCCCACATGTGGGATGTTATGTGGGATGTTATGTGGGAAGTAAGCTGGCGGCATGCCAACTCCAGTGCCTGCGTACCTCGATAAGATCCTCGACCTCGTCCGCGACGACGACGCCGGCGAGCCCGCCGACTACATCGAGTCGCTGCGCACGGCCGACCCGGACAAGCTCGGCCTCGCCGTGTGCACCACGTCCGGCCACCTCTACTCCGTCGGCGACGACAGCTACGAGTTCTCCATCCAGTCGATCTCGAAGCCGTTCGTCTACGCCCTCGCGCTCGAGGAACTCGGCGCCCAAGAAGTACACAAGGTTGTGGGGGTTGAGCCCTCGGGGGAGGCCTTCAACGCCATCTCTCTTGACGACGCCACCAACCGGCCCTCAAACCCCATGATCAATGCAGGCGCCATCGCCGTGAACCAGCTCATCAACGGGGCGGATTCGAGTGTCGAAGACCGCGTCGAGAAGATTCGGTCGTTCTTTTCCCGCCTTGCGGGCCGTGAACTGCGCATCGACCAAAACATCCTCGACGACGAGCTGGCAACCGCGCACCGCAACCTGTCCATCGCGCACCTGCTTCGGGAATTCGGCATGGTCCAAGACCAGGCCCACGACGCCGTGAACTCCTACACGCAGCAGTGCTCCATCCTGGTCACCGTCCGCGACCTCGCCGTGATGGCCGCCACCTTGGCCAACGGCGGCGTCCAGCCGATCACCGGCGAGCGCATCATGTCCGCTGCGGCTAGCCGGGTGACACAGGCCGTGATGACGTCCGCTGGCATGTATGACGGCTCCGGCCGCTGGATGGTCAACGTGGGCATCCCCGCAAAGTCGGGCGTGGCCGGTGGCCTCATCGGCACGATGCCCGGGCAGCTCGGCATCGCCTCGCTCAGCCCGCGCCTGGACAAACAGGGCAACTCGGTACGCGGCGTGAAGATCTTCCGCGAGCTGTCCGAATCCCTCGGACTCAACCTGATGAGCGCCGACTACTACGCGGCGCCGGGGATCCGGACGGTGGATCGTCGAGAAGCGAAGACCGTCGTGCAACTCCAAGGCATGATCAACTTCACCGCCGCCGAGAAAATCCTCCACGACCTCGGCGAATACCGCCTCGCCGGCAACCGCCTGGTGCTCGACGTCTCCCACGTCACCTCCTTCAACAAGGCCGGGCGCCTGCTGATTAAAGAAGGCATCAAGCAGATCCGCGACCAAGGTTTCGACGTCTCCATCTACGACCCCGACGGCGCCATGCCCGACTACGAGTTCTCCGACGGCACCAAATTCCGCGCCGTGAAGGACTTCTCCACCTCCTTCGAGGTTCCGGCGAGCCGCACCGAAGTCTTCCGCGCCATCACCAGGCCGCAGGAGTGGTGGGACGAAACCATCGAGGGCTCCGCCGACACCGCCGGTGGCGAGTTCCACTTCCAAAACGACGACCAATTCGCCGAGCTCTACGTCTCCGAAGCCGAGCAGGGCGACCGCCTCGTCTGGCGCGTCGAGCCCACCGGCAACCTGCTCGAGGACCCCGAGTGGGACGACACCGACATCATCTTCGAGCTTGAAGACGCCCCCGACGGCGACACCCGCGTCAAATTCACCCACCGCGGCATGCACCCGCACGAGGAAGGCTACGAGGAGGCCGCCGCCGACTGGAAGGCGCGTCTCCGCGACAAGTTGGAGCCGCTGATCAAGCGCGAGAGCAAATCGGAGTAGCCTGCGCACCAAATTCCCTCGCGCGCTTCCCGTGACCAGGGCTTTTGCAAACCCGCCCCGAGAAACACAAGGAATCTGGTGCGCGCACCCACCTTCACATGTTCCGAAAGACGGAATTGGAGATGCGTCAACTTACTCCTGTGATTAGAACTAGAAACACATGTGAAAGTGAGGTGACTCACTGTGCTGGATCTATTGTCGAAAGTCAAGGAGCGAACACCATGGGAGAGCTGAATGCAGACGTTGATGTGCTGGTCATCGGTACGGGACCGGTTGGCCTAGCGCTGGCGAACCTGCTTGGCATCCGTGGTGTTTCGGTCGCGGTCATGGAGAAGCGTGACCAGCTGATTGACTACCCGCGCGGGGTGGGTCTCGACGACGAGTCCATGCGCACCATCCAGGCGATGGGCCTGGCGGAGGAGTTCCGGCCGTACACGATTCCGCACCACATCATGCGCTTGGTCGATGGTGCCGGTAACGTCATCTTGACGAACAACCCGCAGGGTGAGCCGTACGGGTGGCCTCGTAAGTTTGGGTTCCTGCAGCCGCTGGCGGATAAGGCCTCCTTCGATGGGTTGGCGAGGTTCCCGCACGTCACCACCACGTTTGGCCGCGAGCTGGTCAAGATCGAGGAGGTCGAGGGTGGCGTCCGCGCGACCTTTGAGGTCGTGCGTGGTGAAGAGGGGGAGGAGCGCACGGGCGAGCAGGAGCAGATCACCGCGAGGTACCTCGTTGGTTGTGAAGGCGGCCGTTCGTTTACGCGCAAGTGGATGGGGACTGAGTTTGAGGGGAAGTCGCCGTCGACAAGGTGGGTTGTTGTTGACGTCAACAACGATCCGCTGGGCGCCCCGAATGTGTACCTCGGTGCCGACCCGAACCGCCCGTACGTGTCCATTGGTCTGCCGCGCGGGGTGCGTCGTTGGGAGTTCATGCTGTTCGACGACGAGCCGACCGAGAAGGTCGACGAGGATGCCTTCATTGAGGAGCTGCTGTCGGAGCACATCCCGGAGGGCACGAAGCTGGACGTGATCCGTCGCCGCGTGTTCACGCACCACGGCCGGATGGCGCGGACGTTCCGGAAGGGCAACGTGCTCATTGCCGGTGACGCGGCGCACTTGATGCCGGTGTGGATGGGCCAGGGGTACAACTCGGGTATCCGCGACGTGACGAACCTGTCGTGGAAGCTCGCTGGCGTGCTGCAGGGCAACTTCAGCCCGGAGCTGCTGGATACCTACGATGTCGAGCGCCGCGACCACGCCAAGGCCATGATCGATTTGTCGATGACGTTCGGCACGGTGATTAAGCCGACGGATAAGAAGGTGGCGTTCGTGCGCGACACGGCGGCGAAGCTGATGAACCTTTCGCCGCGTGTCAAGGAGTACTTCGCGGACATGAAGTTCAAGCCGGTGCCGCGCTACGGCCGTGGCGCGGTAGTGGATCAGGCGACGTTGAAGCCTGGCGTTGCGGATCGTTCGAATGATCCGTCGCATCGCCCGCGCATCGTCACGTCGCGCGTTGCGGTGAACAAGATGTCGCCGGTGGGTTTGCAGATCATCCAGCCGAAGGTCGAGTACAACGGCGCTGAGGTGCTTCTCGACGACGCCCTGGGCCTCAACCACGCCGTGGTGACCTGGGGCGTGGACCCGGCCCGCCTGTTCACGCCGGAGCAGCTCGCTGAGATGGTAAAGGCGAACGTCAAACTGGTGTGTGCGGTCAGCCCGACGCAGGTCGAGTGGGCGAAGGAGTACGTGTCGGCGGACACCGAGGTTGTCTCGGACATCACGGGTGCGCTGAAGGGCTTCTTTGATACCCGCGCGGTTGGTACGGTGCTTGTCCGCCCGGACAGGTTCGTTGCGGTGGCAACGCTCAACGCCCAGGCAGGCCAGGCGTGGGAGGCGTACAAGCAGGCTGCAAGCATGCGCGTGCAGTAATTACATACTGACTACTTCAGGGGCACTCAGACAGGAATGTTTGGGTGTCCCTGGTGTTTAACAAGTCTTTATCAAGGAGGTATCGCAAGTGAGCGACTCGAAACACTCGGCGCGGCCGAGAGACTACGCATATTCAGTGTTCGCCATTGTGGTGATGATGGCCGGTACCGCCCTTGTGACGACGAGCCAGCTCGGCACGCCGCCGGTCTCGTCGCCGGTGTATGCGATGACGCTGATCGGCGGGTTGAGCTTTGGCGGGTGGACGTTTGCGCTGAACCTGTTCCTCATTGCGGCGCAGTGGGTGATGCTGCGCCAGGACTTCCCGGGCCGGTACTGGCTGCAGCTGCCCGCGCTGCTTGTCGGCAGCGTGAGTTTGGACGGGTGGATGTATGTGTGCCGCCCTTTGGCGTCGACGAATTACGCGGCGCAGGTTGCACTCGTCGCGGTCGGGTTGGTGGTGCTCGGCTTTGGCGTGGCGATTCTGGCTACTGCCAACGCCGTCTTCCTGCCGGGCGAGGGCTTCGTCGCTACCGTTGCGACGCTGCGTCGAAAACCGTTCTACAAGGTCAAGCTGGTCTTTGACATCGTGTGTGTGTTGCTGGCGTTGGTGCTTTCCGTCGTGTGGGTCGGCCATTTTGAAGCTGCCCGTGAGGCGACGATCGTCTCGGCGCTGACTCTCGGGTTTATCGTGGGGGCGTTCACCCCGGTTGCCCGGCGGCTGGTGAAGCCGGTCGACTAAGGCAATAAGAAAATACCCCAGAGTAGCTCCGGGGTATTTTTTCGTGCTGTGTGAGCCCTTGACCTAGCCCTTGAACATATTCGTCTTGGTGAAGCGCTCCGCGTGGCCCATGCTCTGAGCGGTTTCCTTGGAGAAGTAAATCGCCAGCGAGGAAATCACGAAGAGGACCGAGATGATGATGGCCAGCGGGGTCAGGCCGGTCTCCGGGGAGACGAAGCGGGTCGCGACCAGCGGTGCGGTACCAGCGCCGAGGATGGACGCCGCCTGGTAGGTGATACCGGAGCCGGTGTAGCGCAGCTCGGGGACGAACTTCTCGGAGATGAATGCGCCGATCGGGCCGTACTGTGCGGGCTGGACCACGCATACGAGCAGGACCATGCCGATCCAGATCTTGGTTGGGTCACCGGAGTCGATCATGTTGAAAACGATCCAGATGCCGATGATGGAGACCAAACCACCGGCCAGCATGACGCGGCGTCGTCCGAGGCGGTCAGACAGGGCGGCCAAGCCCGGCATGACGAAGATCGCGATGGCGGAGCCGACCGTGACCATCATCAGGGCAGTCGAGCGGCCGACTGGCGTTTCAGTTTCAGCGGTCGCGTTCACGATGTACGGCACCATGAACGAGCCCTGCAGACCCTGCACGAATAGTGCGGCGGTGCCGGCGAGCGCACCGAGGACCAGCTCGCGCGGGGCTTCCTTCAGCATGCGGACCAGCGGCACACCGGTATGCACCTTGCCGGCGCGCCGGGCTGCTTCGAACTCTGGGGACTCTTTCACGTTGGCGCGCATGAACAGGCCGACGATGACGATGGCTGCGGAGAACAGGAACGGAACGCGCCAGCCCCAGTCGGTGATGAAGTACTGCTCGGGGTTGGCGAAGTTGTCGCCGGAAGCCTTCGCGAAGATCGCGAGGACCAGCGTCGACAAGATGGCACCTGCTGGGCCGCCAGCGATGGCGACGGAGGCGCCGAAGCCCTTGTTCTTGGCGGTGGAGTTCTCCATGGCCATCAGGGTGGCGCCGGCCCATTCGCCGCCGATCGCCATGCCCTGGATGATGCGCAGGATGACCAGCAGAATCGGAGCGGCCGGCCCAATCATCTGCGAGGACGGCATCAGGCCGATCGAGATGGAGACAAGCCCCATCGTCATCAGCGTGATGACCAGGACGTTCTTACGGCCGTACTTGTCGCCGAAGTGGCCGAACGCCATCGAACCAATCGGGCGGGAGAGGTAGCCGGTGAGCAGGATGACGAAGGAGAGCATCGTTCCCAGCTTCGGGTCGATGTTCGCGAAGAAGAGCTGCGGGAACACAAGTCCCGCGGCGGCTGCGTAGAGCAGGAAGTCGTAGTACTCCACGGTGGAGCCGAGGAAGGACGAACCAAGGGCGAGGCGTCGCTCTTTCGGCGTGCGCTCATGCTTCGCGAGGTCTACCGGCGGGGCATGGGTGATGTTAGTCATGTGGGTCTCCTGAAAGGGATGGGGTGGTCAGCTAGCGCGCGGACCACGCAACGGAGTGGGAATAGTTTTCGGTTGCCTCAGGGAGGAGGCGTCCGTAGTGGTACTCGAAGGGCTGCTGGCGGTAGAACTCGCGGGTAAGTTCTCCGCGCTGCGGCGTGGCGGCCTCGCGTCCGGAGTTGCCGCGGTACTCGCCCGTGGCCATGCGCCCGAACCAGTGATGGTCGTAGATTGTCTGGTCCGCCCACACCTCAAGCAGCATGAGGTGATTGGGCAGTTCCAGGTTCTCCATCCACGCGTAGTAGAGGCAGCCCGGCTCACGGCGGGTCTCGGTGATTTCCTGGGCGGTCAGCGCGCGCATCTCAGGGTTTTCGACGAAAGCGTTCTGGATGACAATGCTGACTGGCCCGCGCGCCGGCCACATGATGCGGGCGTCGTAGCCCGCTTCTGGGGCCCACACGCCGTCGGCGAGGACGTACTTGGACTGCTCGTAGATCTCCGTCGTGCCGTCCTGCACGAATGTGTGCAGGTTCGGGAGTTCCGGCAGCTTCTCGACGATCTCTGCGTAGTCGGACACGTTCGCCGCGAGAATCGCGACGGCGTAGTCCTCGTCCTCGACCGCCAGGGTTTGATAGGCCTCGGCTTCCTTGATTCCGTCGCGCTGGCGGAGGGATGCGACGTCGTGAAGAAGCTTTTCTGGAGCGTCGGTGGCTCCGCGATGAACGATGCGGATCATACGAGCTCCTCGAAGTCGACGATCCAGTCGGGTGCGGCGAACTCCGGCTTCGGTGGCTCGCGGCGCGCGACGATCTCGATGAGGTAGCCGCCGAGCGCGTCGAAGGTGTCGAAGTAGCCGAACTCGGCGGCGCCGCCGCGCAGGTTAGAGCCCATGCACAGTGGGTGGCCAGCCTCGGTCATGGAGGCGACGACCTCGTCCCACTCGGAGTCCTCCGTGGTCATCCACGCGAAGTAGTGGTGGATGCCCGGGCCGCGCTCATCGAAGAATTCGCGGTTGTAGTGGCAGTCGCCGTGGTTGACGGAGATGATCTCGAAGCCGAAGTCACCGGCGGTGCCCTGGGCGGTGAAGTAGCCGGTGTCGCCGTCCTTGCCACGGTAGTACGGCTTGTCCAGGCGGCCGAAGCCGGTCTCCCACGTCTTCATCTCGTAGCGCTGGATGCCGAAGACGTCGCGGTAGTGCGGCAGCGCCGCCATGACGTCGTGCACGAGGACACCGAAGTGGTACATGCCCTGCACCGGCTGGGGCGGGCGGGTGTCGGTGCTCACCTGGGCTGGATCGGCCGCGGTTGCGGGGAGCATCTCGACGAGGAAGCCGCCCAGGTTCTCACGCGTGTCGTAGAAGGTGCGCGTGGCGCCGTCGACAGTTGCCGTGTAGGCGATGTCGTAGCCGAGCGCCTTGAAGTGCTCCGCGACCGCCTCGTCGTTGGCCGCGGTGGAGCGGACCTGCAGGAACGCGATGCCTTCGCGCTTGGTGCGCAGGAACTCGTTGAAGGGGCTCTCGCCGCCGGTTGGTTCGATGAGCTCGAAGGTAAGGCTCGACGCTGGGCGTCCGCCTGGGCCCTTCTCGCCGTTGACGGCAGGGGTGGTGCCGACGGCGCTCCGCCAGGTTCCCGGGGTCGTCGCCAAGCGTCGGCCGTGCGCGACGGCGTCGATTGGTGCGTGCTCGGCGATGTCCCAGTCGGTAATGCCGTAGATGCGGGAGTAATCCTTGATTTTGGCGTCGAGGTCATAGACGACAACGCCGATGCGCAGGAGGTTCGTGGTTTCAATCTGTGTACTCAAGAGCGTTTCCTTTCTTTAGTAGAACAGAGACAAGTTCTTGACGAGGATGGTTGCCATATCGAAGCGGATCTCACGCTCGAGCACCAGGAATCCGTAACGCGATTCCGGTGCCCGTACGATGACGTCGCGGCGCTCACCTGCGATGGTGTCCTCGTAGCGCTCTCCACGTGAGCGATAGATGAGGAAGTTCGAACGAACGGCGAAGGCGCCGTCGCTACGCTCGTCAATGCGCAGGTTGGTGAGCATGTGGCGTGAACGTGACGGCGGCTCCTCGGCCCACGCCATGTTGGTTTGGAGACGGACGACGCGCTGGCGCAGGAACTCCTTGGATTCCTCGAAGTAGACCGACGTCCCTTTCGGGTAGAACTCTTCCTTACGCTCACGGGCGACGCGATTTTCGCGGACCGGCGCCCAGTAGTCGACGTCGTCGTGCATGCAGTCGAGCCAGTCTTCCCACTGCATGTTGTCCATCATTTCGGCTTCGTCGTACAGGAAGCGCGCGATGAGGCGCTCATCTTCCGCACCCGCAGGGGCTTGGGTCACTGCCTCTGACGCTTGCGTGTTGTTGCTCGCCATGGGTTTCTCCTTCAAAGGTCGTGTAAAAGCTAGGGACTAATCGACGTTGCCTTCGTAAGCACCGTCAGAGGCTGCAGCTGCCGCTGCTGCTTCCGGATCCATCACCTTGGTGAAGTCACGCTGGTCAACCTCCGGAACGCCCCCTCGTTCGGCCTTGAGCTGTTCCCAAGACTTGTCTTCCATCAGGTCACGGTAGAAGCCGTACATGTTCAGCGCAGCGTTGTCGGAGTAGACATGTGCCGTGGATGCGCCTGGGTAGCCGTCATCGTCGTAGCTGACGGGGACGCGGCGCATGTTGTAGGTGAAGCCGGTCTCGCGGGACTTCGCGCCGCGGAGGATGTGCTGCATCTCCTCCCAGTTCTCGGCGTCGTCCTGCTCGAACATGCCGCCAGGGGAGAAGGTGCGCATGACGTCGACGCGGATGGCTTCCTTGACCTCTTCCGGCGCGTCCTTTGGCACGAACGCCCAGGACCAGATCTCCATCTCGTTCGGGCCACGCGGGTGGGTGACGCGGAAGGTGTAGTTGCCCAGCAGCATGAAGTTGGGGAAGACGTTCATGTGGCCGCGGACCTCGCGGAACTCACCGAGGCGCTCCACGATGGAGTCGCGGATGGTGTTCTCCCACTCGATCAGCGCAGGGCCGGTGTTTGGGATCTCCGCGTCACGCTTGCCGAAGAACGCACCGCCGTGACCGTACGGGCTGAGGAACTGGCGGCCCTCCGGGACCTTCTTGCGGCCGGTCTTGCGGTCGAAGGTGTCCGAACCGGAGCTGAGCGCCTCCACCGCGGAGACGTGGGAGATCTCCGAGTGCTGCATGTCGGACGTCGGCTGCTCAACGTTGAACTTCCAGTTCGCCGGCAGGACCCACTTGTGGACGGCGATGGCTTCCATGCCGCCCTCGTAGCGGTCCATGTAGCCATCCAGGTAGTACTTCGCGTTGCCCAGGTACTCCTCCAGCGGCGGGATCGTCTCATCCCAGGAGCCGAAGATGAAGCCCTTGTAGTTCTCGATGCGCGGCACCTTGATCGCCGACAACTTCGACTTATCGATGCCCTCCGGGTACGCATTGTTCTCATGCGGGATGTTGGTCAAGTTGCCTTCGAGGTCATAGGACCAGCCGTGGAAGGAACACATGAAGGACTTCGCCTGACCGCGGTCAGCGCGGCAGATGCGCATACCGCGGTGGCGACACTGGTTCAGGAACGCCTTGACCTCGCCGGACTTCTGGCGCACAACAATGACCGGGTCCTCACCAATGTAAGTCTGGATGTAGGACCCGCGCTTCGGCAGCATTGACTCGTGCGCAAGGAACACCCAGGTGCGCTGCCAGACGGTCTCCAACTCCTGGCGGTAGATGTCCTCGTCGGCGAAAATCTTGCCGGAAACGTATCCTCCGACCGGATCGATGAGTTCTGCGATCTTACTCATATCCACTTCCCCTCTGTGATCTGTGTCATCTGTGGGAGTGACTTTAAACGGAAGAATAATTGGCTAAAACCCACGTTCCAGTCAATGGAACAGCCCCGGCGGGCATAAAAGGAGGGGCCTCGGGGCTCAAAGTTCAGCCTAGGATAGTCTTCCCGACTCTTCCCGGGGGCCAGTGCCAAAAGACGCAAGCCTAAACATCCAGCACTTTTATTACCAGCTAGTATGAATAGCTAGCCCAAAAGAGGTTGCGTCCATTGGCACTCAGACCTTACTCTACGCACACCAAATTCCCTCACGTGCTTCCCGCGACCAGGGCTTTTCCAAATCCGCCCCGCGAAACGCTCTGTGTCAAGTGGTTGTGGTCCGGAATCATGGTTAACAATGCATCATCAATGCACACGGCATCGGCGCCGTTTTACTTGTCGTGCGGATAATCGTGACTTTCTCAGGCAACCCAATCGGTGTTTTCGGTCGCG
>NZ_JAGPYU010000008.1:0-86614 GCF_024453945.1 Corynebacterium sp. CCUG 61414 | reverse complement strand
CGCGACCGAAAACACCGATTGGGTTGCCTGAGAAAGTCACGATTATCCGCACGACAAGTAAAACGGCGCCGATGCCGCGTGCATTGATGATGCATTGTTAACCATGATTCCGGACCACAACCACTTGACACAGAGCGTCACTCCCAGCGACCTGGGGAAATGTCGAGAGGCTCTGTGAAAATGAGGGAATTTGGTGCACGGCCGAGCAAGAGACCAAGCAAAAAGCCGCCCGGGAACACCCAGGCGGCAAACACTTAGAAGCAGCGACCTACTTCTTGTAGTTGTCGATGGAGGCCTGCAGGATCTTCTCGGCCTCTGCCTTGTTGCCCCAGCCGGAGCCGGAGACTTCCTTGTTCGGCTCGAGGTCCTTGTAGTGGACGAAGAAGTGCTCGATTTCGTCCTTGAGGAACTGGGAGACGTCGTCGATGTCCTGGTAGTGGTCGTAGCGGACGTCGTCGATGACGCAGAGGAGTTTGTCGTCGCCGCCGGCTTCGTCGGTCATCTTGAAGACGCCGATTGGGCGTGCCTTGACGATGACGCCTGGGAAGACGGACTCAGGGAGGATGATGAGGGCGTCCATTGGGTCGCCGTCGTCGGCGAGGGTTTCGTCGATGAAGCCGTAGTCGAGTGGGTAGGCCATCGGGGTGAACAGGTGGCGGTCGAGGTAGACCTTGCCTGTTTCGTGGTCGAGTTCGTACTTGTTGCGGGAACCCTTGGGGATTTCGATGGTGACTTCGACAGTCATGTGCGCTCCTTTTGTAGTCGCGTTGATAATACCGGTACTTATCATACGGGGCTGCGTCGCCGTGTGGGTTTGGGCTACGCTTATGCGCCGTGAAGCTTTGGACTTGGATTGTTGGCGGGGTTGCGTTGGTCGCGGTGGGTGGCGCGGCTGGCTTCGGTGTGGCGGCGCAGCAAGAGTTGGGGCGCATTGAGCACGCCCCGGCGTATCAGTTGCCGCAGGCGGAGCCGGTGTTGGTGCCGGCGGTGCCACGCCCGGTGGATGTCCAGGCGCTGCAGGCGCGTCTGGCGGAGCTTGCGGAGGACCCTGCGTTGGGCACGTTCCACGCGCGCGTGTCGGACGGTTCGACGGGTGAGGTGCTGTTTGATCGGTTGGCGGGGGAGGCGTTGCGCCCGGCGTCGACGACGAAGATTCTGACGGCTGCGGCGGCGGTGTTGGAGTTGGGGGCGGATGACAGGATCGAGACGCAGGTGGTGAGTGGGGAGCAGCCGGGCTCGGTCGTGATCAAGGCGAACGGTGACGTGTGGCTGGATGCGGAGGCCATCGACCAGCTCGCCGAGCAGCTCAAAAACCAGCAGGTCACTGCTGTCTTCATCGACACGAAGGCGTGGGAAGAGCAGCCGACCATGATGCCGGGCTGGGACCCCGTGGACATCGATGGCGGCTTCGTCGCGCCCCTGGAGCCGGCGATGCTCTCGGGCGGCCGCCTGAACGGGGAGACGGAGGGGGACGTGCCTCGCTCGCATACTCCGGCGTTGGATGTGGCGCAGGCGTTGGCGGATCGCGTGGGTGCGCAGACGGTCGGTCTCGGCCCGGCGCCCGCGGAGGCGGACACGCTGGCAAGCGTGGAGTCGCCGGACCTGGTGCAGCGCCTGCACATGATGATGAAGGAGTCCGACAACGTCTACGCGGAGGCCATCGGCAGGGAAGTTGCGGCCCACGTAGGTATCGACGCCCCCTCCGCCACCCTGCACGTCCTGGCGGAGCACGGCTTCGACACGGACGGCATCACGCTGGTGGACAGCTCTGGCCTGTCGGTGGACAACCGGATCACCCCGCGCATGTTGGACAGCATCCTGAGTGATGCCACCCAGCACGAGCAGCTGCGCCCGATGCTGGACGCGCTGCCGGTCGCGGCCGGCGACGGCACCCTGGCCACCCGCTACGGGGACCTGGCCGGGCGCGGCTGGGTCCGCGCGAAGACGGGCACCCTGGACGAGACGTCCGGGCTGGCCGGCACGGTGACTGCGGAAAGCGGCAATGTGTACACGTTCGCGCTGCTCTCGAACGATTCGGACATTCTGGAGGCGCGCCGGGCGATGGACATGTTTGCCTCGGCGCTGCGGGAGTTCTAGCGATGGAGCCGTTCTGGCCCCGGCGCAGCCCCCACTTTTTGGCGTGCCGCCGTGCGGTGCGCGGGTGGACGGAGCCGGCGGTGATTGGACTATCGGGCGGGGCTGATTCGTTGGCGCTGGTGGCGGCGGCTGCCGCGGAGCGTCTGGATGTGACGGCGCTGGTGGTGGACCACGGCCTGCAGGAGGGGTCGGCGGAGGTAGCCCGGCGCGCCGCGGAGCAGGCGCGGAACTTTGGGGTGCCCGCGGAAATCGCGACCATCCAAATCACACGCACAGGTAAGGGCACGGAGGCCGACGCCCGCCAGGCCCGCTACGCGGCCTTGTTCGAGCACGCCGGCCCCGACCGGGATGTGTGGACGGCCCACACCGCGGACGACCAGGCCGAAACGCTGCTGCTCGGGGCGCTGCGCGGCAACCCGGCAGGGATGGCGTCGCGCGCGGGTCGACTGGTTCGCCCGTTGCTGGGTGTCCGCCGCGCGGACACCGCGGGCGCCTGCGCCGAACTGGGCGTCGCACCCTGGCAGGACCCGATGAACAAGGACGAGCGGTACCGGCGTGTGGCGCTGCGCAACCGGGTGATTCCGCTGCTGGAGGAGATCGTCGGTGGGGAGGTGGTCCCGGCGTTGGCGGGCACGGCGGACCGGATCGCGCAAGCCGCGGCGCAGCTCCAGCACATCACCCCGGCCGCGAACGAAGACACGCTGGACTGTGCGGAGCTCGCAACACTGCCGTCTGTGGTGAGGAGGGCGGTGTTGGCGGAGTGGGTCGTCGAGAAGCGGGGGGAGGTCAAAGGTGCCCACCTTGCGGCGATTGAAGCCCTGGTGACGAACTGGCGGGGGCAAGGTGCGGTGCAGCTCGGCGGGGGAGTGCGGGTGGAGCGGCGCGGCACAACGCTTCTGTTCGCGTAAATGGTTGTCCAAGGTGACGTGAAAGTGGCAAGATGATGAACTGATGCCAACCGAGAAGGGCTTGAGAAAGGGCACCCGATGACCGAGCTGTATGACAAGAAGGATTTCAACGTTGCGCCACACCGCTACGGAGACGACGTGGAGGCGGTGTTGATCCCCGAGGAAGACCTGCAGCGGCGCATCCAAGAGCTGGCTGACATGGTCTCCGAGAAGTACCGCGACTCCGAGCAGGACCTAGTGCTCGTGTGCGTGCTCAAGGGCGCTGTGTTCTTCTTGACGGACTTCGCCCGCAAGCTCTCCATCCCGTGCGAGATGGAGTTCATGGCGGTGTCCTCCTACGGCAGCTCCACCACGTCTTCGGGCGTGGTGCGCATTCTGAAGGACCTGGACAAGGAGATCGAAGGCCGCGACGTGCTCGTGGTCGAGGACATCATCGACTCCGGTTTGACCCTGTCGTGGCTGCTGAAGAACCTGTCGGGACGTAACCCGAAGAGCCTCGAGGTGATCACGCTGCTGCGGAAGCCTGAGGTGCAGAAGGCCAAGATTGATCTTCTCGACGTCGGCTTCGACATTCCCAACGAGTTCGTCATCGGCTACGGCCTGGACTACGCCGAGCGCTACCGCGACCTGCCGTACGTGGGCACGTTGCACCCTCGCGTCTACTCCGACGCGCCTGAGGACATCTAATACACACAGAAGAGCTGTATGACCAAGAATAAAAACGTGTTGCGGTGGGGCCTGATCGGCGCCACCGTGCTTATTGTTTTGTACCTGCTCACCCTCATCGGGGACGACACCCGCGGCTACCAGCGCGTGGACACGTCGATCGCGATGGAGCAGCTGCAGAACAAGAACGCCAAGGAAGTCCAGATCGACGACCGCGAGCAGCGCGTCCGCATTGACCTGCGGGAGCCGATCAAGGTCGAAGAGCGCGAGGGCGTCGAGCAGATCAGCGCTCAGTACCCGGCGCGCACCACGCCGGAAATTTTCGGCGCGGTGAAGGAAGCCGCGCCAGACAAGTACAAGACGAACGTGACGCAGGAGTCCTTCCTGATGTCGATGCTCGGCTTCATGCTGCCGATGGTGCTGATCTTCGGCCTGCTGTTCTTCTTCATGTACCGCATGCAGGCCGGGGGCGGCATGTTCGGGATTGGGTCGTCGAAGGCGAAGCAGCTGTCGAAGGACAATCCGACGAACACGTTCGCGGACGTCGCGGGTGCGGACGAGGCTGTCGATGAGCTGCAGGAGGTCGTGGACTTCCTCATCGATCCGAAGATTTACGAGTCGCTCGGCGCGAAGATCCCGCGTGGCGTGCTGCTGTACGGCCCGCCCGGCACGGGTAAGACGCTGCTTGCCCGCGCCGTCGCTGGCGAGGCCGGGGTGCCGTTCTACACCATCTCTGGCTCCGACTTCGTGGAGATGTTCGTCGGCGTGGGCGCCTCGCGCGTGCGCGACCTGTTCAAGCAGGCACGGGAGAACTCGCCCTGCATCATCTTTATCGACGAGATCGACGCCGTCGGCCGCCAGCGCGGCTCCGGCATGGGCGGCGGCCACGACGAACGCGAGCAAACCCTCAACCAGCTGCTCGTGGAGATGGACGGCTTCGGCGACCGCGAGGGCGTGATCCTGATCGCGGCGACGAACCGCCCGGACATCCTGGACCCGGCGCTTTTGCGCCCGGGCCGCTTCGATCGTCAGATCCCGGTGACCAACCCGGACATCGCGGGCCGCGCCCAGATCCTGAAGGTGCACGCGAAGGGCAAACCGTTGTCCAAGGATGTCGACCTGGATGCGCTGGCGAAGCGTACCGCCGGCATGAGTGGTGCGGACCTGGCCAACGTGCTCAATGAGGCCGCGCTGCTCACCGCCCGCATCGGCGGCAACGTGATCACCCCGGACGCGCTGGAGGAGGCCACGGACCGCGTGATCGGCGGGCCGCGCCGCTCCTCCAAGGTGATCTCGGAGAAGGAGAAGAAGGTCACCGCCTACCACGAGGGTGGGCACACGCTCGCGGCGTGGGCGCTGAAAGACATCGAGCGCGTCTACAAGGTCACCATCCTCGCCCGCGGCCGCACCGGCGGGTTCGCCATGACGGCCGACGAGGACGACAAGGGCATGTACAACCGCGACGAGCTCTTCGCCCAGCTCGTCTTCGCCATGGGTGGGCGCTCCGCGGAGGAGCTCGTCTTTGGCGAGCCGACCACGGGTGCCTCCAACGACATCGAGCAGGCCACCAAGATCGCGCGCGCGATGGTCACCGAGTACGGCATGACCTCGGCGCTCGGCACCGTGAAGTACGGCCAAGCGCAGGGCGACGCCTTCTCCGGCATGGGGGCCGGCGCCAAGATGGAGTCCTCGCCGGAGGTTGCGGCCACGATCGATAAGGAGGTACACACGCTTATCGACGCCGCCCACGCCACCGCCTACGGCATCCTGGAGCAGTACCGCGACCAGCTGGACACCATGGTGTCCAAGCTGCTGGAGAAAGAAACGCTGCGCCGCCAAGACCTCGAAGCGCTCCTTGAGGGCGTGGAACCGCACCGGCCGGAGCTGCCGGCCTACGACATCCGCTTCGGCCGCCAGATCGGCCGCGAGCCCGTCAAGACCCCGGTCGAGCTCGCCGAAGAGCGCGGCGAGGAGCCGCCGAAGCGCTTCTCCATCCTTGAGGCGTCGCGTGAGACGCGGGAGCGGCGTCGAAAAGAACGGGAGAAGGAGCACGGCGCTCCGCTGCCACCGCCGCCTGCGGGAGGCGCCCCGACCTACGGCGGGCCGAAGCCGCCGAGCGACTGGACGTACCCGGGCGCGCCGAAGCGTGAGCCCGCGCCAGAGCCAAAGCCTGAGCCTGCGCCGAAGCCGGAGCCGGAGACGCACCCGGGCATGGACAACTACCGCCCGGACGAGGAAATCGGGTTCCGCCTGCCGGAGCACGAGCGGCCCGACCGGCCCGACCGATCGTCTGAGGAAGAAACCAAACAGCTGCCACGACACAGGAGCAACGAGGATGACCAGTAAGTTCGACCGCGCCCGCGCCGAAGCCGCGGTGCGCGAACTCCTCATCGCAGTCGGCGAGGACCCGGACCGTGAGGGGCTGAAGGAAACCCCGGCACGGGTTGCGAAGGCGTACGAGGAAGTGTTCGCGGGGCTGCACCAGGACCCGACCGCTGTGCTGGAGAAGACGTTCGCGGAGGACTACCGGGAGCTCGTGCTGGTGCGCGACATCCCGGTGTACTCCACGTGTGAGCACCACCTGGTGCCATTCTTTGGCAAGGCGCACGTCGGCTACATCCCGGGCAAGGAAGGCAAGGTCACGGGCCTGTCGAAGCTCGCCCGCCTGGCCGATATGTACGCGAAGCGGCCACAGGTGCAGGAGCGGTTGACGGCGCAGATTGCGGACGCGATCGTCGATAAGCTGGGGGCTTCCGCCGTGATTGTGGTGCTGGAATGTGAGCACCTGTGCATGGCGATGCGGGGCATCCGCAAGCCTGGTGCCGTGACGACGACCTCCGCGGTGCGCGGCGGCTTCCAGAAGAACGCCGCCTCCCGGGCCGAGGTCTTGAGCCTGATAAGGAGCTAACAATGGTCAGTGTGCAGGATCTCACCGCGCCGGGGCGCACGACGGTGATGGGCATCGTCAACGTCACGGAAGATTCGTTCTCGGACGGCGGGAAGTGGCTCGCAGTTGACGACGCCCTCTCGCACGCCCACGAGCTGGTCCGCCTGGGCGCGGACATCATCGACGTGGGCGCGGAGTCGACGAGGCCGGGCGCGACGCGTGTGCCCGCCGAGGTTGAAGCGGCGCGCGTGGCCCCGGTGATCCGGGCCCTTCACGAAGACGGCATCCGCACTTCCGTGGATACGATGCGCGCCGCCACCGCACAGGCCGCCGCCGAGGCCGGCGTGGACCTCATCAATGACGTTTCCGGCGGGCTCGCGGACCCGGACATGTACGCCACGATGGCGCGCACGGATCTGCCGGTGTGCCTGATGCACTGGCGTGCCCAGCAGTTCGTGAACGCCTCCGGTGCCGCCGACCACGGCGGGGACGTGGTGGCTGACGTGCTCGGCCTCTTCGACGAGCTGGTTGCCAACGCCACGGCCGCTGGGGTGCGCCCGGAGCAGATCACGCTGGACCCGGGCCTCGGCTTTGCCAAGACCCCGCAAGAGAACTGGCAGCTGCTGCAGGCCCTGCCCGCGCTCATGGACTGCGGCTACCCGCTGCTGGTGGGGGCCAGCCGCAAGCGCTTCCTCACCGGGGTGCGCGCCGCCCGCGGGCTCGAGCACGGCCCGGTCGATGCGGACCCAGCCACCGCCGCCGTCACCGCCCTGTGTGCCCAGGCCGGCGCCTGGTGCGTGCGCGTGCACGAGGTGGCCGTCTCCCGCGATGCCGTGGACGTGGCCGCCGCGTGGAAGGCGGGCAACCTTGGCTGACCGCATTGAGCTCAAAGGCCTGTCCGTCTACGCGCACCACGGCGTGCTGCCGCACGAGCGCGAGCACGGGCAGCGCTTCCTGCTGGACATCACCTGCTGGCTCGACTTCGCAGGCGCCGCCGCTACCGATGACCTGACCCAGACGATGAACTACGCGGAGCTAGCCCAGCTGGCCAGCGACATCGCCTCGGGCACGCCGCGCCAGCTCATCGAGACGGTGGCCACCGAGATCGCCGAGGCCGCCATGGAGCGCTTCGACATCCTGCACGCGGTGGAGGTCACGCTGCACAAGCCGCACGCGCCGATCCCGCTTCCCTTCGAGGACGTCGCCGTGGTGGCACGCCGTTCCCGTAAACGGATGGGGGCCCGCTGATGCGCGCGGTGATTTCGGCAGGCTCCAACATGGAGGACTCGCGTGCCCACCTGCAGTCGGTCGCCGACGAGTTCGCCGCCGAGCTCCTCGACGCAAGCTCGATTTACGCCACCGCGCCCTGGGGCGGGGTGGAGCAGCCAGACTTTCTCAACCAGAGCTTTCTTATCGAAACCGACAGCGACGACCCCTACAGCCTCCTTGCCCGCTGCCAGCGCCTGGAGCAGCAGGCGAACCGGGTGCGCGACGTGCGCTGGGGCCCGCGCACGCTGGACGTGGACATCATCGACTTCGAGGGCTACCGCAGCGACGACCCTGAGCTGACGCTGCCGCACCCACGCGCGCACCTGCGCGAGTTCGTGCTGGTTCCTTGGCTGGAGATTGACCCGCACGCCAAGCTGCTCGATCGCCCGGTCAGCGAGATTCTCGCGGAGCTGGAGCCGCAGGGGGTTCGCAAGCTGTGAAACGCACGCCGCTGTCCGGAGTGATCGCCGTGTTCGGGTTTTGTACCGCCGCGGCGTTCATTGTGGTGCGCCGCCTGTTCGGCCTGCTTGAGTCGCTGAACATGGTGGTGCCGCTGAGCCTCTGGATCGTCGCCGCGGTGTGTTTCTACGTTGCGTTCATGGTGCACAAGCGCCGTGATGAGGGCAAGGTTGGCCTGGATCGCAGCCAGCTCAACCCGATGATGGCGGCGAACTTCATGCTGTTTGGCAAGGCCTGCACCTGGGCAGGCGCGGTCAGCGGCGGGCTGTATGCGGGGTGCCTGCTCTTCGTGCTGCCCCGGATGCACGTGCTGATGGCCGCGGCGCAGGACGTGCCGCCCTTGGTCTCCGGGGCGTTGGGCGGCGTCACGCTGGCGGTGGCCGGTGTCGTGCTGGAACGGGTGTGTGAGGTGTCGCCACCCTCAAGTGGAGAACAGGTTAGCTAAGGTAGTGGGCATGAAAAATACTTGGGTGATTGTTCCATTTGTGGCTGCGCTTGCAGGCACAGTGGTGATGTTGTTTACCAACTCCGCGAACATACTCAAGCTTTCGCTGATCCTGGCGCTGTGGGCCGCCGTCGCGGGCCTCATCGTGATCTACCGCCTGCGCCGCGACAACGAGGAGGCCACGCGCCTGCAGGAGGAGCGGGAGAAGACGTTCGCCGCAGAGCTCGAGGCCGCGCGCGCTGGCGCACCCTCGGGTGTCGACGCCCCCTCCGAGGAATTGCTGCGCGACATCCAGGAGGAGCTGCGCTCCCTGCGCTCCACGATTGAGGAGATGAGCGGGCACGTCTTCGAGTACGAGCCCGCCGCCGTGCACGCCGCGGCGCGCCGCATCCAGGAGATTGAGTCCTTCACACAGCCGGCCTACGAGCCGTCCGACGACCGCCCGGCCGGGGCGCCGTCCTCCGACGCGATCGCCGGGCGCATTGGCAGCCAGCCGAGTCGGGAGACGCAGAACCCGCTCACGGCGCTGATTAGCGAGCACCAGGCGAAGCAAGAAGCGCAGGAAGCGCAAGAAGCACAAGAAGCGCAGAAGCCGGCGCCTGAACCGACACCAATCCCGGAGCCTGAGCCCGTACCCGAGCCAGTGCCTGAGTCGGAGCCCGAGCCAGCACCACAACCAGAGCCTGAGCCTGAGCACGGCCGCCACGAGCAGCCCGCCGCTGGGGCCACTGAGGTCATCGAGGCCGTGCCGGAACCAGCCCCGCGTGTTGGGGGACGCCGCCGCCGTGACGCGGCTGGCGAGAACGCTGTTTCCGTCGCCGAGCTGCTAGCGCGCCGCAACAAATGAGCCCAACGCTGACCATCGCCGCCTGGCGCGGCCCCAGTGCGCTGAGTGATCAGCTCGCGCGCGCCGGGCACCGCGTGACGTACCCGCGCGTGGCCGCGGACATCGCCGCCGCCGACCTGGTGCTCCTCGAGGGCTCCGCTGACTTCATCGAACGTGCCGCCGCCGAGTGCGCGCCGTTCGTGCGCCCGAGGCAGATGTTCTGGCACACCAACCTGGACCACGGCGCCCAGCTCCTCGACGAGGTTGAGGTCGCAGGGGCAGTCGTCATGTGCGCGCATAACATCGCAGACAACGTGTGGGTCACCTCCGCCGCCGACGAGCTGGGGGAGACCGTGATCGCGCTGCTGCTCGGGGAGCTCGGGCAGGTCACCATGCCGATCACGGATGCGGATCGCCCACTGGTGGCCACCGCCCAACACCTGCGCGCCCTGCAGCGCGTCGTCCAGGAGGACGCGCTTGCGCTGCTGCGGCAGGCCAACCCCAACTTCGAGGCGGTCGCGGACGCCTTCGACGGCGCCGAGCTGCCGCCGCTGCGCCCGCTCGACCGAGAGCCGGTTGGGGGAGAAGGGGTGCGTCGACTAGTAGAAGTATTGGAGCGCCGCGCGGCGCAGCAACGAGAGGAAGACCTGTGACTTTTGAACCGGGCAACGCGGTTGTCGTGCGTGATGAGCAGCTGCTGGCCACCTACGGGCGCGCATTCCGCAAGATTGGCAAGACGATCGCGGTCGTGCCGCTGGGCGCCGACGTGCACGCCGGGCACATCGAGCTGATCCGGGCGGCGAAGTCGCTGCTCGGCGCGTACGTGTTTGTCACCTACTCCGGCGAGGAGGTGCCCGAGACTTTCCGCAACGAGGGCGTCGACGTGGTCTTCCACGGCGAGCTGCGCACCGCCGTGAGCGTGCGCACCGGGATGGAGCACCTCGACGACGCCGACGCCATGGCGCACGACGTCGCCCGCATCCTGGCGGTGCTCAACGCCACCCATGCCACCGACCTGGTGATGGGGGAGAAGGACTTCGAGCTGCTCGTGGCCACACAGCTGGCCGTGGCGGGCCTGCGCATGGAGGTCAAGCTGCACAGCGTGCCTACCGTGCGCATGCCGAACGGGCTGGCGCTTTCGCTGCGCAACGAGCGAGTCGCTGAAGACGCCCACGACCAGGCGCTTGCGCTGTCCGCGGCGCTGACCGCCGGGGCCCACGCCGCCGAGCACGGCGCCGAGACCGTCCTGGATACCGTGCGCGGCGTACTCGAGGCCGCCGGGGTTGCACCGGCGTACCTCGCCGTGCGCGACCTGGCTATGCGCGAGGCCCCTGCCCAGGGCGACGCCCGACTGCTCGCCGCGATCGACCTGCCCGCCACCGACGGTGGCACGGTGCGCCTCCACGACAACGTTGGCCTGCCGCTTGGCATTGGGTTCAAACACATCGAAGACTAGGGCGGAAAGACGAGGGCCATAGCGAGAAACGGCGAGTTATTCGCTACACTCTTTGGCATGCCTATAGACCTGATTGCTGGAATCCTGAACGAGCGCTTCGGCATGGACTTCACCCCCGAGCAAGTCCAAGCCACAGGGCGCACCGAAGACTCGCAGCTCTTCGTCGCCAGCAATGATGCAGGCCAGGCCGTCGAAGTCGAGCTTTTCGACGCCGCCCAGCCCGAAAACCAACGCCGCGATATCGCAGGCCTGAACCGGGCGCTTGCCGCCTCGAACCACCCCGGCGCGTTCCAGCCGCGCAGTGCCGGCTACACCGACGACGGCCACCTCTACGTACTGCGCGAAGCCCCGACCGGCGCTTCGCTCGCCCGCCTGATCGCCGACAAGCGTGCTGACGGCGGCGTGTTCACCCCCGCCGAGGCCCGCGAGCTGCTCATCGGCGTGGCTGAAGCCATCGACGACTACGACGCCCAGGGCCTCGGCGCGTTCGTGGCCCGCTCCGTGGACGCCTCCCGGATGCTGGTGCAGCCAGCCTGGTCCAGCGTCCCCGTCAAGCTCACCCTGGTCGGCCCGACGGCCACCGCACCCGAGCACGCCGAGGAGCAACACGCGGCGAACGTTGCAAGCTTCATTGAACTGTTTAACTCTATGACCGGCCTGGACGTCGACGAGGACGCCGCCAACGCCGCCACCGGCTGCGTCGGCTACCTCAACGCCGTCGCCGGTGAACCCCTCGATGAGCCGGAGGTGTCCCCGGTCGCGCCGGGCGCCACCGACGGTTACCGCCAGCCACCGCAGCCCTACCCGTACGGCCCGACCGGCGAGTACGTCCGCCCAGAAGACGAGAAGAAGTTCAAGCTCTGGCCGTGGATCGCGGCCATCGTGGCGCTGCTGCTCATCGCCGCAGGCGGCATCTGGTACTGGATGCAGCACCGCGGTGAGGAGTGGGTCGGCGTCGAGGCCGAAATCGCCGAGACATACCCAGGCATCGTGTCCGACAAGGCCGAGCAGAAAGGCTGGCACGGCCTGATCTGCGAGTCCGCGACCCCGGACGAGGGTCAAGAGGGCAAGATCAGGTGCTCGGATGAGACGTTGGGAGTTTCCGTCGCAAAGTATGTGTCCTCTGATGCGCTCGATCGCGTCCTGCCGGACCCGAAGGAAGCCGTCGTGCTGGGCTCCGGCGAGTGCCTCATCTACGACTACCAGCTTCCCGACGCCACCCCGCCGGCCTTCGTGCTGACCCCGCGCACCGAGCGCGAGTACATGGTGGTCATCAACGGCGATGATGCCGAGGCACAGCGCCTCGACCTGCCACTGTGTGCCCCAGTTGCTGACGAGGAGTAGCCTTAGCGGGCTATGAAATCAACGAACCCAGTACTGCTTATTGGAGTGCTGGTGGTCTCTGCGATGATGATGATCTTCAACGAGACCACCGTCGCTGTTGCCCTGCCCGCAATCATGGCGGACTTCGGCGTACCCGCCGATACGGCCCAGTGGCTGATGACCGGCTTCCTGCTCACCATGTCCGTGGCGATCCCGGCCTCCGGCTTCGTCATCCAGCGCCTCAGCACCCGCGCCGTCTACTTCGCCTCGATGGCGCTGTTCATCATCGGCTGCGTCATGGCGGCCACCGCGCCCTCGTTCGGGGTGTTGCTCGCCGCGCGCGTGGTGCAGGCACTTGGCACGGCGGCGATGTTGCCGCTGCTCATGACGGTTACCGTGACGGTGGTCGCCCCGCAGCGCCGCGGCACGGTGATGGGACTCAACGCGGTGGTGATGTCGGTGGCGCCCGCCCTTGGCCCCACGCTCGCCGGCTTCGTGCTCGGCGCGTTTACCTGGCACCACATCTTCTGGGTGATGGTGCCCATCCCAGCCGTGGCGGTGCTGCTCGCGGTGTTCGCCCTCCCGAACGTCGGCGAGCGTCACGACGCCCCACTCGACATCCTGTCGGTCCTTCTTTCAGCACTCGCATTCGGCGGTCTTGTCTACGGCTTATCGACGATCACCGCCCTGCTCACCGGCGATTCTTGGAACCCTGCCGCGGCCCTGGTCATCGGCGCGGTGTTCCTGGTGCTGTTCGTGCGCAGGCAGCTGCGACTGGCGCCAACCGGGCGCGCGCTGCTTGACCTGAGCGTCTTTACCCACCGCAACTTCGCCTTCTCCGTTGTGGGCGTGTTCATCGCCTTCGGCATCCTGCTGGGCACCGTGAACATCCTGCCCGTCTACATGCAGGTCGGCCTGGGGATTTCCACGGTGGCCACCGGTCTGATCCTGCTGCCCGGCGGTATCGCGCAGGGCGTCGCGTCCCCAATTGCGGGGCGCTGCTACGACGCCTACGGCCCACGCCCCCTGGCCATCCCGGGTGCGGTGCTGATGTTGGCCTCCCAGTGGATCCTCGTGGCCATCCTCGCCGATGACACCCCACAGTGGCAGCTCGTCGCCGTGCTGATCCTCGTCAACGTGGCGATGTCCATGATCATGACCCCGCTCATGACCGTGTCACTGTCCTCGCTGCCGTCGCAGCTCTACGCCCACGGCTCCGCGGCGCTCAACACGCTGCAGCAGCTCGGCGGGGCGGCGGGCACCGCGGTGTTCATCGCAACGATGACCATGGGCACCCAGGCCACCGGCAGCGCCTCCGACGGGACGGCGCGCGCGTTCGTCGTTGGTGGCGTCGGCATGCTGCTCGTCGTTGTAGCCGTGTGCTTCGTGGGAGGCAAGCCGAATACACGACTAATTGACCACGGCTGACCCGGACCGACTAGGCTAGGTCAGCGTGAAGAATCAAACAACGCAGGACCTCTCCGAACAGCAACAGTTCCGTCGTGCGAAGCGCGAAAAGCTTCTCGCCGAAGGCCGCGACGCCTACCCGGTCGTCGTCGACCGCACGACCTCCTTGCGCGAGCTGCGCCAGAAGTACCGTGCCGTGCCCGAGGGCGAAGGTGACGGCAAGTTCAACCTCGCGCCGGGCGAAGAGACCCAGGACGTCGTCGCCGTCGCGGGCCGCATTATGTTCCAGCGCAACACCGGCAAGCTCTGCTTCGCCACCCTCCAGGAGGGCGACGGCACCCAGCTGCAGGTCATGCTTTCCCTCGCAGAGGTAGGAGAGGAGGCGCTCGCGTCCTGGAAGGCCGACACCGACCTCGGCGACATCGTCTCCGTGCGCGGCCGCGTCATCGCCTCCCGTCGTGGCGAGCTCTCCGTCCAGGCGCAGTCCTGGCAGATGGCGTCCAAGGCGCTACGCCCACTTCCTGTCGCGTTCGCTGACATGAACGAGGAGCAGCGCGTCCGCCACCGCTACACCGACCTCATCATGCGCGAGGACGCCCGCAAGAACGCCATGACCCGCATCAAGGTCATCGCAGCTGTGCGCAAGTTCCTCACCGGTCACGACTTCGTCGAGGTCGAGACACCGATGCTGCAGACCCTGCACGGCGGCGCCGCAGCCCGTCCGTTCATTACCCGCTCCAACGCGCTCGATATGGATCTTTACCTGCGCATTGCGCCGGAGCTCTACCTCAAGCGCTGCGTCGTCGGCGGCATTGAGCGCGTCTTCGAACTCAACCGCAACTTCCGCAACGAGGGCGTCGACTCTTCCCACTCGCCCGAGTTCACCATGCTCGAGACTTACCAAGCGTGGGGCACCTACAAGGACGGCGCGAAGACCATGCAGGAACTCGTGCAGTTCTGCGCGAAGGAAGTCTTCGGCTCCACCACCGTCACCCTTCCAGACGGCACCGAGTACGACTTCGGCGGCGAGTGGAAGGTCATGGAGATGTACCCTTCCCTCAACGAGGCGCTGCAGCGCAAGTTCCCGGGCCAGCCTGAGGTCACCATCGAGTCCTCCGTGGAGGAACTGAAGGGCATCGCTGACGTCATCGGCCTGAAGGTGCCGAAGGATGAGGGCTGGCTGCACGGCAAGCTCGTCGAGGAGATCTGGGAGCACCTCTGCTCCGACCAGCTGTACGAGCCGACCTTCGTGATCAACTTCCCAGTCGAGACGTCCCCGCTGACCCGCGACCACCGCGAGCAGCCCGGCGTCACCGAGAAGTTCGACCTCTACGTCCGCGGCTTCGAGCTGGCCACCGGCTACTCCGAACTTGTCGACCCCGTCATCCAGCGCGAACGCTTCGAAGACCAGGCCCGCCTCGCCGCACACGGCGACGACGAAGCCATGGTCCTCGACGAGGACTTCCTCGCCGCGATGGAGCAGGGCATGCCGCCAACCGCCGGTTGCGGTATGGGCATCGACCGCCTGTTGATGGCCCTGACCGGCCTGGGCATCCGCGAGACAGTCCTGTTCCCGCTGGTGAAGCCGGAGGCGTAGGGCTAGTTCGCTTGGGTTTAGATGGGCCCGGCGCTTGGGATTTTGTGTTTTCCCAGGCCGCCGGGCTTTTTGCTTGGCCACGTTCGCGTGCTGCTGTGGAAAAGTTCCCCGTGGCTTGGCTGGGCGCGCACCAAATTCCCGCCTATTAAAACGCTAGCCCTTTGTTGACCAGCTGTTATTCTGATAGCACTTTTTAAAATTCGGGGATCTGGTGCGCAGTTCAGCTTGGCGGCCGTGAACTTTCTGCTTGTGTCCTACTTCAGCGGGATCCCATTGGCGTCGGTGTCGTAGCCTCCGCCGCCGACGAGCACCATGATCATCTCGATGATGCACCACACCCACAGTGCGAAGAAGATCGGGGTGGAAACGATCCAGCCGACGAATGGGATCAGGCTGAAGAGGCTGCCGGTCAGGAAGAGCCCCACTTTGGTGACTCCCCGGAAGTTCTGCCCAAGGTAGAAGTTGCCGATGCCAAACGAGCCGAGGAAGAAGAACAACGCCGCCGCGAGGAACTTGTTCTTTTGGGGCGCGGCGTACCCGTATGCAGACTGCATTTGTGCAGGTGCGAACTGTTGCATCTGCGGTTGCCCGTACGGTGAACCCTGCCCAAACTGGCCGAATTGCCCAGTCTGCCCGTACTGCCCGAACCCTTGGAACTGGTTGGTTGGCTGCGTGATTGGGAGGCCGTCTTTGTCGTACATGGGCTGTTGGTTGGTCATGTGAGTCCTCAATTCAAGGCGGTCGGCAATGGTGTATTCCGTAGTGTAGTTCATTCGTGTCCCTTTGTATCGGTATGATGCGCAGAGTTAGGCAGCAGAGTTAGTCAACAGTGATGGGCGTAAGGCGATTCGATGGTGAAGCAGGTTTCGTTGTGGGTGTGGGTGCTCGTTGGGGTGCTCGCAGCCGCGAGTGGGCTCAGTGAGGTTTTTGGCAGTGCGGCGCGCGGCGAGTTGCTGGATGTCGGCGTGTTTCGCGACGCCGGCAACGCCCTGATCAGCGGCGCCGACCTGTACGACGACTTCCCGACTCGTAGCGGGTTCCGCTTCATCTACCCGCCGTTCGCGGCCTTGCTGTTTGTTCCGCTGACGTGGATGCCTGAGCCGGTGATGGACGTGGTGTGGACGTTGGCGACGATGGCGTGCGTGGCGCTCATTTCGTGGTTGGCGCTGCGCAGGCTGGACGTGAAGGTCACGCCGCTGGTGTTGGTGGGGGTGATTGTGTGGTCCTTGGCGATTGATCCGTTGCAGGCGAATTTCTTCTTCGGTCAGATTAACGTGTTCTTGTTCGCGCTGGTCGTGGTGGATGTGCTGGGCCTGTTGCCGCGGCAGTTGCGCGGTGTCGGTGTGGGGATTGCGGCTGGGATTAAGATCACGCCGGCGGCGTTCGCGATTTTGTTCTTGGTGAAGAAGGATTGGGCGTCGGTGGTGCGTGCGGCGGGGACGTTTATGGGCACGATTCTGGTTGGTGTGCTGATGCGTCCGGCGGAGACCTGGTACTACTTCACCGACGAGTTTTTCAACACCGACCGCGGCGGCAACGCGATGTACCCGCCGAACCAGGCGCTGTCCGGCCTGTTCGCGCGCGCGGGTCTCGAGGCCCCGACTGGCGTCATTTTCCTGGTCTTCGCGCTGCTCACGGGCTTGGGTGCGTGGTACCTGCTGCGCCGGGGGCTGGACGTGCATGCGCTGTTCTTCGTCGCGCTGGGTATCAGCGTGGGTGGTCCGTACGCGGTGTCGCACCACTTCTCCTGTGTGATGTTGGCGGTCCCGCTCATCTTCGCGGCGGTGCCGTCGGTGTGGAAGCTCGCGCACGTGCTCTACGTCGCGGTGCTGTTCGTGCCGTCGTATCAGCTCTACCCGGAGGTTGATGCCTACAGCTTCTCGACGCCCCTTTGGTACATGGGCAACTTGATCGGGTTGGCGTCGCTGGCGATGTGGGCGGCACTGCTGCTGGAGCGTTGGTTCCCAGCTGAGAGCAAGCTTATTGCACACCAAAACGTTCCGTCATATAGTGGAACGTAATACCAACCACAGGGTTGTTACCTGCCGGGTTCGGCGGGGCAAGACCTGGGACGTTTTCGCGTCCCGGGTCTTTTTTCATCCCTGGTTCTTTGAAGAAAAGGAGTGAACATGGCAACCAAGCAGGCCGGCTTGCAGGAGCAGGCGGCGGATATCCTTGCGGGGATTGGCGGTGCGGACAACATTGCGTCCTTTACGCACTGCGCGACCCGTTTGCGTTTTGAGCTCAACGACGCCTCCCTGGCTGACAAGGAGCGTCTTGAGGCGAACCCGAAGGTGATGGGTGCGGTGCCGCAGGGCGGGTCGCACTACCAGGTGATTGTTGGCGGGGATGTCGCGACGGTGTACAACGCGATGAATAACCTGCCGGAGATGCAGTCGCGTGGCAGCCAGAGCAACGATGATGTGAAGGCGGCCCAGCGCGCGAAGGCGCAGGGCAAGGTGCCGTGGATGGACGCCTTCTTCGAGTACCTCTCGGATTCCTTTAGGCCGATTCTGGGTGTGTTGCTTGGGGCGTCGTTAATTATTGCGTTTGCTGCAGTGATGGACGCGCTGGGATTTGTTGACTTCCGTGCGGAGGTCAAGACGCCGGGTTGGCAGTTCGTCGACGCGATGTGGCGCTCGGTGTTTTACTTCCTGCCGGTGATGGTTGCGTACAACGCGGGCAAGAAGCTCAACATTGAGCCGTGGGTGCCTGCCGCTGTCATCCTGGCGCTGTTCACCCCTGAGTTCATGGGGCTGGCGAGCCACCCGGATGCCGTGGTTGAGACGAATAACCTGCTCGGCACGGAGGTCAGCCGCGTGACGGTGATGGGCCTGCCGATGCTGCTGCCTGACTACGGTGGCAACGTGTTCGTGCCGCTGATCATGGCGGTCGTGGCGGCCCTGGTGTACAAGGGCTTCCAGAAGATCATTCCGTCCGCGGTCCACATGGTGTTCGTGCCGTTCCTCACCCTCTTGGTGATGATCCCGGTTACCGCGATCGTGATTGGCCCGCTCGGCTACGCGCTCGGCGCATGGATTGGTGTTGGCCTCGCATGGCTCAATGGCAATGCGCCATTCGTGTTCGCCATCCTGATCCCAATGCTGTACCCGTTCCTGGTGCCGCTCGGCCTGCACTGGCCGCTCAACGCCCTCATGCTGGTCAACATTCAGACCCTGGGCTACGACTTCATCCAGGGCCCAATGGGTGCTTGGAACTTCGCCTGCTTCGGTGCAACCGCTGCTGTGTTCGCGCTCTCGCTGCGCGATAAGGATCCAGTCATGCGCCAGACCTCCGGGTCGGCGCTGGCAGCTGGTCTGTTCGGTGGTATTTCGGAGCCGTCCCTCTACGGTATTCACCTGCGCTACAAGAGGATCTACCCGCGCATGCTGGTGGGCTGCTTCACCGGTGGTCTGACCATCGCGATCCTGGGCACCCCGTTCGGCGGCGTGCAGACCAACGCGTTCGTGTTCACCTCGCTGCTGACCACCGTGGTCTTCAGCCCGATGTGGGTCTACGTCATCGCTATTGCGGTTGCGTTCTTCACCGCGTTCTTCGTCATCTACTTCACCGACTACCGCACGCCGGAAGAGCGTGAAGAGGCCCTGGCTCGCGCACGCGCAGCACAGGAGGAGAAGGAGCAGGAGGAAGCTCCGGCAGTTGCAGCAGCTCCGGCGGCGGCCGCTCCAGCCGCTGCAGCAGCAGATGCCGACGCGCCTGCAGCTGCGGCGACCCCAGTAGCGGACACACGCGAGGTCACCGCGCCGATCGCAGGCAAGGTTGTCCCGATGGATCAGATCCAGGACGCCGCGTTCGCATCCGGTGCGCTCGGCCAGGCGATTGGTGTGCTGCCGGAAGGTGGCGTCGAGAAGGTTGTGGCGCCGGTTGCTGGCAAGGTGATCTCTGTTGCGAAGACGGGGCACGCCTACGGCATTAAGACTGACGACGGCGTCGAGGTCCTCGTCCACATTGGCATCGACACTGTCAAGCTGAAGGGCGAAGGCTTCACTCCGCTCGTGGAGAAGAAGCAGCGCGTCGAGATTGGCGACGCCCTCGCGGACGTCGACTTCGGCGCAATCGCAGGTCACGGCGTGGACACCACGGTGATTATGACCGTGGTCAACTCCAAGTCGCTGGCCGCTGTGGAAGATATCGCCACTGGTGAGGCCGAGGTCGGCCAGCCACTGTTGGGGGTAACCAAGTAGGGTCGAACACATGCAAATACTGCGCATCTTTAACAACAACGTCGTCCTGGCCCGCCGCGGGTCGGAGGATGTTGTGGTGACCGGTCGGGGCATCGCCTTTGGGGCAAAGAAAGGCGACGTCCTCGACGAGTCGAATGTGCAGCGAGTATTTGTTCCGGCGGATGGTCGGGACCCGGACCACTCCGGCCAAATGATTGCCGGGCTTCCCGCCGAAGATATACACCGTGTGACCGCAGCGTTGGAGGCCGTGGGCGCAAAGCCCAGCATCACGCTGGTCACCGCGGTGACGGACCACATTATTAATGCACTTGAGCGGGCCTCCCGCGGCGAAGAGATCGCCTACCCGTTGCGCGCCGAGGTCCAGCACTTGTACCCAGCAGAGTATGCACAGGGCGAACGCCTGCTGGAGCACATCAACATTCTTTTCGACGCCACCCTGCCCACCACCGAAGCCACCGCGCTTGCGATGCACCTGGTCAACGCCGGTTTCAACACCGGTGACCTGGCGCATACGTACCGGATGACGGGGTTGATTCAGCAGATGATGCAGATCATTGCGGCTGAGTTTGGGGTGGAGTTCGAAGCGGCGTCGATAAATGTGGCCCGGTTTATTACACACATTCGTTATTTGTTTGTTCGCCTTGAGCAGGGGAAACAACTCGAGCGCGGAAATTCTCCGCTGGCGCGTGAGTTGACGCGCAGTTACCCGAGGGAAGTTGAGTGCGCCCGAAAAGTGGCCGCTGTAGTGGAGCTTCGCTTCGATACAGCGTTGACAGAAGATGAAATTGCGTACCTTGCTCTGCACATTGCGCGCCTCAGCGCGTACCATCAAATGTAATACCATTAGCTTGATTGCTGAAAGGACACACTCATGACTGACCGCACCGTCTTGTATGGGATCGGGGTTTCCTCAGGTACCGCCTCTGGCCCGGTCGCAGTTGTTACACCCGCCGTTGGTATCGACGAGCACGAACAACCATGCACCGACCCAGACGCTGACGGCGAGCGCGTCGTCGCGGTCCTGGAAGAAGTCTCCGCGTCCTTGACGGCGCGCGCAGAGCACGCAAACTCCGAAACATCCAAGGCAGTCCTTGAAGCAACCGCCGCCTTGGCGAAGGACCGCGGCCTGGTGCGCGGCATTAAGAAGGAACTGAAGAAGGGCAGCGGCGTGACCAAGGCGGTCCACGACGCTGTGGAGGCCTACGCGGCGAAGTTCCGCAAGCTCGGCGGCTACATGGCTGAGCGCGTCACCGACCTCTACGACATCCGCGACCGCGCCACCGCGCGCCTGCGCGGGCTGCCGGAGCCGGGCGTTCCAGCGCTGACCGAGCCATCCGTGCTCGTCGCTAACGACCTTGCACCTGCTGAGACCGCGACGTTGGATCCGGAGTTGGTCGTCGGCATCGTGACGGAGGCCGGCGGCGCGACCTCGCACACGGCGATCCTCGCCGCGCAGCTCGGCATCCCCGCAGCGGTGCAGGTCAAGGGCATTAGCGAAGCGCTTGTCGACGCCCCGGCGATCGCGCTTGACGGCGGCGTCGGCGAAGTGATCGTCGCCCCGAACGAGTCGGACGTCGCCGAGCTCGAGGAGCGCTCCCGCCGCCGCGCCGCAGCCCTGGCGGGCTCCTCTGGCGAGGGTGCCACCCGCGACGGCTACCGCGTGAAGCTGCTGGCCAACATCGGCACCGCGGACGACGCTGCAAAGGCCTCCGGCTACGACTTGGAGGGCTCCGGCCTGTTCCGCACCGAGTTCCTCTTCCTGGACCGCGACTCCGCCCCGAGCGTCGAGGAGCAGACCGAGACGTACACCAAGGTGCTGCGCGCATTCGGTGACCGCCGTGTTGTCGTGCGCACCCTGGACGCAGGCGCCGACAAGCCGCTGTCCTTCGCCGACCTCGGCGAGGAAGAGAACCCGGCACTGGGCCGTCGTGGTCTGCGCCTGTCCATGGCCCGCGAAGACCTCCTCGACGACCAGCTCAAGGCGCTGGCCGCAGCACACAAGGCTGTCCCGGAGGCTGAACTGTGGGTCATGGCCCCAATGGTGGCCACGGTGGAGGAGACCCGCTGGTTTACGGAGCGTGCACGCTCCCATGGCCTGCCGAAGGTCGGCGTGATGGTGGAGACCCCCGCGGCCGCGATCCGCTCCTCCCACATCCTGGACATCGCGGACTTCGCGTCCATCGGCACCAATGACCTGTCGCAGTACACCATGGCCGCCGACCGCATGCAGGGCGAGCTCGCAGAGCTGCTCACCCCGTGGCAGCCGGCAACGCTGGCCATGATCCGTGAGACCTGCCGCGGCGGCGAAGCCACCGGCAAGTCCATCGGCGTCTGCGGCGAGGCAGGCGGCGACCCACTCATGGCGCTCGTCCTCGTGGGCCTGGGCGTGAGCTCCCTGTCCATGGCGCCGGGCAAGGTCAACGCGGTGCGCGCCGCGCTACGCCTGCACGACCGTGACACCTGCCGCCAGATGGCAAACTTTGCCGTCGACGCCCCGACCGCGAAGGAAGCACGCGAGAACGTGCTCAAGATCGCGGATCCGGTGCTGCGCGACCTGCTCTAAACTGCCCGGTTGGGGCCGGAGGAGGCGTCGAAAGGCCTCTGTTCGCTACGAGCGAACACCCGGCCTGAGCTGGTGCAATGGCCCCTGAATCCATGAAGTGACGCCCTCGGCGGGACGATGTGTCCGCCGGGGGCGTTATGGTTGGTGACAACTCTTTAAAAACCGTTATTAGTAAGGGGTCAGCCAGTTGTTTGAGAGGTTTACCGATAGGGCCCGCCGCGTCATCGTCTTAGCCCAGGAGGAGGCGCGCGAGCTGAACCATAACTTCATGGGTACCGAGCACATCCTGCTCGGACTTATTAAAGAAGGCGAAGGCGTCGCAGCAAAGGCGCTCGAGTCCATGGGTATCAATCTTGACGACGTCCGCTCCGAAGTCATCGAGATCATCGGACACGGCACGCAGCCGGTCACTGACCAGATCCCATTTACCCCACGCGCCAAGAAGGTACTGGAGCTCTCCCTGCGCGAGGGCCTGCAGATGGGGCACAAGTACATCGGCACCGAGTTCCTACTGCTCGGCCTCATCCGCGAGGGCGACGGCGTTGCAGCCCAGGTGCTGATTAAGCTCGGCGCCGACCTGCCGCGCGTACGCCAGCAGGTGATCCAGCTGCTCTCCGGCTACGAGGGCGGCGAAGCACAGAACCCGGAGACCCCGCAGGGCGGTGGCCCGGGCTTCGCGGGCGCAGGCCAGGGCCCCGGAATCATGGGCGGGCCGCGCCCGGGCCAGCAGGGCGAGCGTTCCAACTCGCTCGTGCTTGACCAGTTCGGTCGCAACCTCACCGCCGCCGCCCGCGAGGGCAAGCTGGACCCGGTGGTCGGCCGCGACAAGGAAATCGAGCGCATCATGCAGGTGCTCTCGCGCCGCACCAAGAACAACCCGGTGCTCATTGGTGAGCCGGGCGTCGGCAAGACGGCCGTCGTGGAGGGCCTCGCGCTCGACATCGCGAATGGCAACGTCCCCGAAACACTCAAGGACAAGCAGGTCTACTCCCTCGACCTTGGTTCCCTGGTTGCAGGCTCACGCTACCGCGGTGACTTCGAGGAGCGCCTGAAGAAGGTGCTCAAGGAGATCAACCAGCGCGGCGACATCATCCTGTTTATCGACGAAATCCACACCCTCGTGGGCGCCGGCGCTGCCGAAGGCGCCATCGACGCTGCTTCGCTGCTCAAGCCGAAGCTGGCACGCGGCGAACTCCAGACCATCGGCGCGACGACGCTCGACGAGTACCGCAAGCACATTGAGAAGGACGCCGCCCTCGAGCGCCGCTTCCAGCCCGTCCAGGTCGACGAGCCCTCCGTGGAGGACACCGTCACCATCCTGCGTGGCCTGCGCGACCGCTACGAGGCGCACCACCGCGTCTCCTACACCGACGACGCTCTCAAGGCCGCCGCCACCCTCGCAGATCGCTACATCAACGACCGCTTCCTGCCGGACAAGGCCGTCGACCTCCTCGACGAGGCCGGCGCCCGCATGCGCATCAAGCGCATGACCGCCCCTTCCGAGCTGCGCGAAGTCGACGAGCGCATCGCCGACGTCCGCCGTGAGAAGGAAGCCGCCATCGACGCCCAGGACTTCGAGAAAGCAGCGGGCCTGCGCGACACCGAACGCAAGCTCGGCGAGGAGCGCAAGGAAAAGGAAAAGAAGTGGCGCTCTGACGACCTCGAGGAAATCGCCGAGGTCGGTGAAGACCAGATCGCCGATGTGCTCGCGCACTGGACCGGCATCCCAGTCTTCAAACTCACCGAGTCCGAGTCCTCGCGCCTGCTCAACATGGAGTCCGAGCTGCACAAGCGCATCATCGGCCAGGACGAAGCCGTCCGCGCCCTGTCGCGCTCCATCCGACGCACCCGCGCCGGGCTCAAGGACCCGAAGCGCCCATCCGGCTCCTTCATCTTCGCCGGCCCGTCCGGCGTTGGTAAGACGGAGCTGTCCAAGGCACTTGCCGAGTTCCTCTTCGGCGACGAGGACTCCCTCATCCAGGTCGACATGGGCGAGTTCCACGACCGCTTCACCGCTTCCCGCCTCTTCGGTGCCCCTCCGGGATACGTCGGCTACGAGGAGGGCGGCCAGCTTACCGAGAAGGTCCGCCGCAAGCCGTTCTCCGTGGTCCTCTTCGACGAGATCGAGAAGGCGCACAAGGAGATCTACAACACGCTGCTCCAGGTGCTCGAGGAAGGCCACGTCACTGACGGCCAGGGCCGCATGGTGGACTTCAAGAACACCGTGCTCATCTTCACCTCCAACCTGGGTACCGGCGACATCTCCAAGCCAGTCGGCCTCGGCTTCACCGGCAACACCGCCACCGACGCTGACGCCCAGTACGAGCGCATGAAGAACAAGGTCCACGACGAGCTGAAGAAGCACTTCCGTCCAGAGTTCCTCAACCGCATCGACGAAATCGTGGTCTTCCGCCAGCTGACCCAGGAAGAAATCGTGCAGATGGTGGACCTGCTCATCAGCCGCGTGGACACCAACCTGGCCGCGCAGGACATGGGCATCGAGCTTACCGAGAAGGCCAAGAACCTCCTGGCCATCCGCGGCTTCGACCCAGTGCTCGGTGCGCGCCCGCTGCGTCGCACCATCCAGCGCGAGATCGAAGACCTGCTCTCGGAGAAGATCCTGTTCGGCGAGATCGGCGCTGGCGAGATCATTACCGTCGACGTCGAAGGCTGGGACGGAGACATCGAAGCTGCCCGCAACACCCGCGGCAAGGCAGCGCCGGACGCGACCTTCACGTTCACCCCGCGCCCACGCCCGCTGCCAGCGGAGACGTTCGGCGAGGACGCCGCGTCCGAGGAGCCTGAAGAGAAGGCCGTGCGTGACATCGCCCCTTCCGATGGCACCCCGGAGACCGAGGCCTCCCAGTTCCCGGACGAGCGCGCAGAGTCTGGTCCTGAGCCTGACTCCGACTCCGATTCCGACGGTCGGGGACCTGAACCGGTCTAATCAGTAGGTTGGAAAGCCGCACCCTGGTGGTGCGGCTTTCTTTTTGTCTTGGTGGGGTGAGTGTTTGGTGCCAATAGACGCAACCTTATACGTCTAGCACGTTTCTGACCTGCAAGAATGGAGGCCGTGGATTTTAGAATTGCGTCCTTTGGCACTCAGCGCATCCAAAGATGCACCAAATTCCCTCGCGCGGTGGCAGCGACCTGGGGAAACGCAAAAACGCGCTCCCAAATCAGCGAATTTGGTGCGCCCGCACCAAAGCCGGGTTCGGCAGGCCGGAGCCAACGAGCCAGGTGCCTAAACCTACAGCGCTGAGTACAGCGAAGATGCCGAAGAGGATGGCGTCGGCGACTGGTCCGGTGTACTGGTAGTTCGAGGCGGTGTTGATGGAGGTGTCGTCGGGGATGTTGCAGTTCGGGGTGAAGGCTGGCGCGTGTGGGTCGAAGCGCTCGTCGAGCCAGGTGATCACGTGGGCGGTCTCGAGGACGATTGGCAGGGCGTGGCCGGCACCGGCGAAGTTTGCGAATGGGGTGGTGGAGGACCCTGAGTCAAGTGGCGTGGATCGGGTGCCGGGGATTGCGACGCTGCGGTACTCCACGGGTGAGCCGAGCGCGCAGTAGTCGCGGGCGAGTTGGACGGCTTGTGGGGCGGGGACCATGTCGTCGTCGGGGTTGGTGAGCACCAGCGTTGGGACTTTGGTGGGGACGCGGCCGAGCTTGTTCTGGTCGAGGCGGGCTCGCAGGACGGGGTTGTCGTGGGCGAGTTCTGCCAGGTTGACGCTACGTTTCGTGTAAGCGTTGAATTCTTTCGGTGCGATTCGGACGGCGTCGAGGATGCACGCCTTGGACAGGGCGTCGAGGGTGCGAACGCCTTCCTCGTTGAGTTCGGCGTAGAGGGCTTCGCGGAAGTCGGGGTAGGTGGAGGAGTAGGAGACGGCGGCGAAACCGGCGACTGGGGTGATCAGAGTCCCGCGGGACTGTTCGAGTACGGCCAGTGGGTCGGCGGGTGGGGCGCCGACGAAGGCGGCGACCACGTTGAGTTCGGGGGCGTAGTCGGCGACGAGTTCGGCTGCTGCGGCGGAGGCGCCGCCGCCTTGGGAGTAGCCCCAGAACGCGACTTTTTCGCCGTCGTGTGCGGCGTAGCGGGCGGCGTCGATGACGGCGTGTCCCTGGTCGACGCGGTTGAGATACGTGTGCGTACCTGGGGTGCCGAGGCCGACGTAGTCGGTGACGATGACGCGGTAGCCGGCGTCGAGAAGCATGTGGGCCATGGGGCGCTCGTAGTCGACGCTGAAGGAGGTCCCTGAGTCGGAGGAGATCAGCGAGGTGTTCTTGCTGGGTGCGCAGTGGTCGGCCATACCGCGGGTGCCGGGCGCGATCACGACGAGCCCCTTCGCGTTGTCCCTGTCGTAGAGGGTGGCGGTGACTGGCGCGCGCGTGCCGGACTCGGTGGTGGTTTCGTAGCGCACGACTTTCGGCGCGGGGCGGAAGGCGGATTTGATGGCGGAGGAGCCCACCTCCGCCACGGAGCTCAACGGGTCGAGCGAGCTAGCGGCGGCGGAGGGGGCGAGGGAAGCGGCGAGCGCGAGGACGCACACAGCGGAGATCACAGGACGATGCAGCACGATGAAAAATACTAATCGACAATGCTTTGGTTTAGGTGAAAAGATGCGTCAGTCCTGTGCTGGTGAGCCAGGCGCCCATCCCAACGGCGCTGAGCACGCCGAGGATGCCGAGGAAGATCGCGGCGATGGTTTCGTTGGTGTACTGCAGGATGAGGTGGTCAGACTGGATTGGGGGAGTGTCGGGGATGGGGCAGGTTGCGGTGAATGCGGCCGCGTCGGGGTCGAAGCGCTCGTCGAGCCAGGTGATGGCGTTCGAGGATTCGAGGTAGAGGGGCAGGGTGTGGGCGGAGCCGTCGACGTTGGCGAAGGGTGCTTCGGGGCGGACACCTTGCATGGCAACTGCTCGGTACTCCACCGGTGCGCCCACGCTGCAGTAGTCGCGGGCGAGCTGGGTCACTTGTGGAGAAGGGACCAGGTCGTCGTCAGGGTTGGTGAGTATCAGGGTGGGCATGCTGGTGGGTGTGAGCCCGAGTTTGTTTTGGTCGAGGCGCGCCCGCAGGGTCGCGTTGGCCTGGGCGAGTTCGGCGAGGCTTTCGCCGCTCTTGGTGTACTCGGTGAAGGGTTTCGGCGCGACGCGGGGTGCCTCCGCCATGCAGGCATTGGAGAGCGCCTCGAGCGTGTCGACGCCTTCTTCGTTGAGTTCGGCGTAGAGGGCTTCGCGGAAGTCAGGGTAGGTGGACGCGAAGCTGACAGCGGCGAAGCCGGCGACGGCACTGATTTGTTTGCTGGTTGCTTGCTCGAGCACGGCCAGTGGGTCGGCGGGTGGGGCGCCGACGAAGGCGGCGACGACGTTGAGATCGGGGGCGTAGTCAGTGACGAGTTCGGCTGCTGCTGCGGAGGCGCCACCGCCTTGGGAGTAGCCCCAGAAGGCGATTTTTTCGCCGTCGTGTGCGGCGTAGCGGGCGGCGTCGATGACGGCGTGGCCTTGGTCAACACGGTTGAGGTAGGTGTGGGTGCCGGGAGTGCCAAGCCCGACGTAGTCGGTGACGATGACGCGGTAGCCGGCGTCGACAAGCTTGCGCACGATGCCGCGTTCGTAGTCAATATTGACTGATTTTTGGTGGGCCGTGCGCAGAATAGCGGGGCTGTTGCTGGGGGCGCAGTGGTCGCCGAGGCCGCGGGTGCCGGGGGCGAAGGCGACGAGCCCTTTGGCGTCGGGGGTGTCGTAGAGGGTGGCGGTGACTGGGGCACGGGAGCCGTCCTCGGTGGTGGTTTCGTAGCGGACGAGCTGTGGCTTCACACGTTGCGTGAAGCGCTGGGAGGTGGCGCTCTCGGATGAAAGTGGGGTGGCGTCAACGATGGGCGCTGTCGAGGCGCCGAGGGCCATAGCGCAGGCTATGGTCAGGGAAATTTTTGACCAATGATGTTTCATGGTCGGGAGTCTAACGTACAAATGTCTGTGACGTACAATTGTCAGGGCAGCAGCATGAGGCTCACGGCCATGATCGCCATGCCGCCCATGACGCCGTAGACGCTGTAGTGGTGGTGCCCGGTGGCAATCGCGTTCGGCAGCAGCTTGTCGAAGCTGATGAACACCATGATCCCGGCGATCACCGCGAAGGAGTAGCCCATCGTGGTCGGCCCCATAAAGGGCGCGAGGATGAGGTACCCGACGAGCGCTCCGAGCGGTTCCGCAAGCCCTGAGAGGGTGGCCCACCCGGCGGCCCACCAGCGTCGGCCGGTGGCCTCGCGAAGTGGGACGGCGACGGCGACGCCTTCTGGGATGTTGTGCAGCGCGATGGCGACGGCGATGGGGATGGCCAGGTACGGGTCGGCGAGCGCGGACATGAAAGTGGCGAAGCCTTCGGGGAAGTTGTGCAGCGCAATCGCCACGCCGGTGATGACGCCTGCACGCCGCATGGCTTGGGCGCGTTTGTCCTCGTCGCCCTGGATGCTTTCGTGCGGGTTGATGTCGTGCGGTACCAGCTTGTCGATCACCGCGATCAGCGCCACCCCGCCGAAGAACCCGAGGATCGCGCGGCCCTGGTCGAGGGCGTCAATGCCCGCGGGGAGCAGCTCCGCGAGTGAGATGTAGACCATCACTCCAGCGGAGAACCCGAGGCTGCCGGCGAGGAACCTGTCGCCAATGGTGGACTTGAGCGCCACGACCACCCCGCCGATGCCGGTGGAGATGCCGGCCAACAGGGTCATCGCGAATGCGATCAAAACGCTCGAAGTCATGCGGACAGTCTATGTGTAGTCTGAGCGCATGGGAATTTATTATCGCAAGAAGCACAAGGTGAGTAAGAACTCGTGGCTGAACTTCTCCAAGTCTGGTGCTTCGGCTTCCACGAAGGTCGGCCCTGTCACGTTCAACTCGCGCGGCGGCGTGTGGGTGAAGCTGCCCGGTGGGTTTAATTACCGCGGTAGGTGGAAGTAGCCGGCGTCGTCTTGGACGGCGAGGCCGTCCTCAAGGAGTGAAAATAGGGCGCGGGAGCGTTGCGCTGCATCGGGCCACACCACGTCGATGTCGCGTTGTGGCACGGGTGCGGACGCGCCGCGCAACACCCGCATGATCTTGCCGCGCACCTGCCGGTCGGTGCCGGCGAAGCGCTGTGTCTTCTTCTTGCGCTGCTCCTCCGGGTTCGGCTCTGGCTTGCCCGCTGCCACCCACGCGCAGCGGCTGACCGGGCACGCCCCGCAGTCCGGGTTTGTGGCGGTGCACACGAGGGCGCCGAGCTCCATCAGGCCGACCGAAAAGGTCGGGCCGTCCCACTCCAAATCGTCGGCGGGCAGCAGTGCCGCCACCTCCTGGAGCTCCGCCTTGCGCGGGTGTGCGACGGGCCGCCCGCGCTCGGCGCGCGCGACCACCCGGCGCACGTTCGTGTCCACCACCGGCACGTTTTCCCTGTACGCGAAGCAGGCCACGGCGCGGGCCGTGTAATCGCCGATGCCGGGCAGCGCCAGAAGATCCTCCACGCTGCGGGGAACAATACCTCCATGAAGCTCGGTGATCGCTCGCGCGCACTCCAGCAGACGCAGCGCGCGGCGCGGGTAGCCGAGGCTGCCCCAGGCGCGCAACACCTCGTCGGCGCCGGCAGCCGCGAAGGCCTCCGGGGTGGGCCAGCGCCGCATCCACTCCTCCCAGATGGGGGCGACGCGCGCCACCTGCGTCTGGTGGCTCATCACCTCGCTGAGCAGCACGCCCCACGCGCTTGTGCCTGGTGCGCGCCACGGAAGCTCACGCGCGTTGGCGCGGTACCACGGGTTAATCTCGGCGGGTTGGAGGTTTGTTCGAATTTTGGCCACATCCTCAGTCATCTCTGCCAAAATATAGCCTATGAGTACAGAAAAGACGCCTCGTGAGGTGTGGGAACTCCTCAGGGCAGGAAATGAACGATTCGTTGCAAGCCAGGAGACGCACCCGCACCGCGACCCCACGTGGCGCGAACAGCTCCGAGACGGCCAGAACCCCATCGCCGCCGTCGTCGCTTGCTCGGATTCGCGTGTCCCAGTTGAGCTGCTTTTCGACGTCGGCTTCGGCGACATTTTCGTCATCCGCACAGCGGGCGGTTGCGTCGACGCCGCGGTGTCCGCCTCCGTCGAGTACGCGGTGGAAGGGCTGAATGTGCCGCTGGTGATGTTCCTGTCGCACGAGTCCTGCGGCGCGGTCGGTACGGCGCTCAACGCGGTGGAGACCGAGGAAGTCCCGGACGGGTTGGTGCGCGTGTTCGTGGAGAAGATCGTGCCGTCGGTGCTTCAGTCGCCCACGCGTGACCCGAAGGATGTTGAGGTCACCCACGCGAACTTGAGTGCGCAGCACCTCATTGAGCGCGTGCCCGTGCTCGCGGAGCGTTTGGCGAACGGCACTGTCGGCGTAGTTGCGGCACGCTACCAACTTGCCGATGGCCAGGTTCACCCGACCATGGAAAACTTCGGTATAGAGTAAGGGGCATGACTAACCAGCATCCGCTTCCTCCCGAGATCTACCGGCGCCGCCGCGTTGCGGCGCTCGTTGCGTTGTTGGTGCTCGTGGTGTTCCTGGTGTGGGGGTTGAGCGCTATGGCGCGCTCAGGCGGCGGCGACGCCGACGTATCGACGTCCACTTCGCCCACCACCACGCCTGTCACGGAGCCGACAGTGCCGGAACCGGGTGCTGCGACGCCGAGTGAGTCCGAAACTGCAAAGGAAAGCGCATCCGGTGAGCCGACCGAGCCGACCTCGTCAGCAGAGCACACGCAGGCTGCGCCTTCGGGCACCTGTGAGCTGAAGGATTTGCGTGTGGTGGCGTCGACAAACCAGCCGTCGTACGCGGTAGGGGAGCAGCCGGTGTTCTACATGGAAGTGCAGAACCCGACGGACGCGGACTGCGTCATCGACCTGGACACCAACATCATGCGTTTTGAGGTCTACGACATGGCTACCAACAACCGCGTGTGGTCCGACGTCGACTGCTTTGACCCTGTCTTTGCTGGTCAGGAGACGTTCCCGCGTGACTCGAAGCGTGGCTTTGAAGCCCGCTGGTCGGGTACCAGCTCGCAGCCGAACGTGTGCACCGACCGCCAGCCGGTACCTGCTGGGTCCTACTACCTGCACACCGTGATCGGCGACAACGCCTCCGACGCAGTCCCGTTCAACCTGACTTAGCTGAGGCGGCGCAGCCCCTCGTAGATGTGGCGCGCCCACAGGCTGGTCACGTGGTCGGCGGAGCTTAAGTCTTCCGGCTGCGCCTCCAAAATGGCGGGCAGCGTGCCGAAGACGGCCACGATTTGGTCCATCAAGAACTTCTGCACGCGAGGCACGCGCGCAAGCGCCCGGTAGCCACGTGGGATCAGCGCCTGTACTAGGTTCTCCTCGTTGGCCGGCAGCCCCAGTTGGCGCGCCAGCGTGGTCGTGTTCAGCAGCTCCGAATCTGGCAGGGTGTCCAAGGCCTCGAGGGCCTGGTGGACTTGCTCGTCCGTGGGCACGGTGGTCGTGGCGATGTAGTCGCGCACCAGCATCTCAACGTCGTGGGCGTTGTTGCCCTCCAGCTCGGAAAGCTGCAGGCTGAGCTGGCGGGCGTCGACACCCAACTCCACGATGCTCAGCTCCAGATCGGTGACGGCGCGCTCGAGCATCAGCTGGCGCTGCAGCACGTTGAGCACGTCGGCGACGGTGGCATAGTTGTTCATCTCTGCCACGAACAGGCGGTGGTTCGACATGTCGAGGCGCTGGCGATAGCGCTCCACCGTGGACAGTGCCTGGTTCGCCCGGCCCATCAGGACCGCCGGCTCCTCCAAGCGGTGGCGACGCCCACCCGCGTACACCGTCACCGTATTCATCGACGCCGACACCGAGATCACCGGCCTGCCGGTCTGCAGCGCGGTGCGTTCCGCGGAGCGGTGGCGGGTGCCGGACTCACTGGTGGGGAAGTGCGGGCTGGGCACGAGCTGCACGTTGGCGTGGGTGATGCGGGAGCCGTCGGCGGATAAAACGACGGCGCCGTCCATCTTGCACAGCTCGCGCAGCAGCGGTGGCTGGAAGGCGACGTCGAAGGCGATGCCGCCGTCGCAAATCTCGACGACCTCCGGCCCGTCGCCGAGGACGATGAGGCCACCGGTGTGGCCACGTTGGATTCGCTCGAGGCCGTCGCGAAGTGCGGTGCCGGGGGCGAGGCGCTCGAGGGCGGCGCGCATCGTGTCATCACTCATGCTGTGCAAGTGTAGCGATAGCCTGGCCAACCGTGGCCACCTGCTCAATTCGCAGGCCCGGGACCTGCAGGGACTCGCCCGCGGGCACGATTGCGTGCTCGTATCCCAGGCGTGCTGCCTCTTGCAGGCGACGGCCCAGGTTCGGCACCCGCCGGATCTCGCCGGCCAAGCCGACCTCCCCGATCACCACCGTCTTTGGTGGCAGCGGTGTCTCGTGCAGGCTCGACCAGGTCGCCAGCGCCACCGCTAGGTCGGTCGCGGTCTCCGTGATGCGCACCCCACCCACGGTTGCCACGTAGGCGTCCTTGTCGTTCGTGCGCTGCCCGCAGCGCGCCTGCAGGACCGCCAGCACCATCGGCACGCGGTTGCCGTCCAGGCCCGTGACCACGCGCCTGGGCGACTTGTTCACCGGGTCCACGGTGAGCGCCTGCACCTCCGCGAGCATTGGGCGCACCCCGTCCATCGCCACGGTCACCGCGGAACCATCCGGGGTGCGGCCGCGGTGGGAGAGGAACAGCCCGGACGGGTCCGGTACTTCGCGGATCCCCTCGGCGGTCTGCTCGAAGCAGCCCACCTCATCAGTCGCGCCAAATCGGTTCTTGATACCGCGCAGCATACGCAGGCTTGATTGCCGGTCGCCCTCGAAGTTCAGTACCACGTCCACCAGGTGCTCGAGCACGCGCGGGCCCGCGACGTTGCCGTCCTTGGTCACGTGCCCTACCAGCAGAATCGGCAGGTGAGTGGTCTTCGCTAGCGTGGTCAGCGCGGCCGTGACCGCGCGGGACTGCGCCACGCCGCCCGGCACGCCCTCCACACCGGGAGCGTGCATCGTCTGTACCGAGTCCACGATGAGCAGCGAGGGCTTGATCTGCTCCACGTGACCAAACACGATGTCCAGGTTGGACTCGGCCGCCAGGTAGAGGCGCTCCCGCAGTGCGCCGGTGCGTTCGGCGCGCCCGCGGACCTGCCCCGCCGACTCCTCGGCGGTGACGTAGAGCGCCTTGCGCCCATCGGTCGCCGCCCAGCGCGAGGCCACCTCAAGCAGCAGCGTCGACTTGCCGACGCCCGGCTCGCCCGCCATGAGCACCACCGACCCAGGCACGACGCCGTTGCCCAACACCCGGTCAAGCTCGCCGATGCCGGAGCGCACCGTCTTGGTCGCAGCGGCGTCGATAGTTGTGATTGGGCGCGCAGGCGTTTGCGGCGTGAGTGCAGCGGCACGCGGCGCACTGGAGACCCCCGTCGCGCGGGTGGCGGTAACCACCGGCGCTGATTCTTGCAATGTCCCCCAAGAGCCGCATTCAGGGCAGCGGCCGAGCCACTTAGGAGAGGAGTATCCACACTCAGAACAGGTGTGGATCACCCGAGGCTTCTTCGCCATAGAGCCTTACTTGTTCAGGTCGCGGTGGACCTGGCCGGAAGGCAGCAGCGGAGCGGAAACCGGGGCGTTGACCTCGAGGGTGCCGGTGTCGAACATGAAGGTCACAGGCACGGTGCCGCCGTACGCGAAGCTGTCGTTCGGCAGGGCGGTGCGGATGTACTCGATGCAGTTCTTGCCGTCATCCTGCGGCATGCGGTCCAAGCCTGCAGCGGAGTCACCAACAAGCACGCAGTTGTAGCCGATTTCCTTCGAGGATTCGATGCTGACCGGGGTGCCATCGACGGAAACGGAGCGCAGCGAGTGCGACGTCATCGACGTGTCCTGGTTCAGCGCGCTGAACTTCAGTGCTGCGGAGCCGGTCTCGTCGAGGACGACGGTGACGTCCTGCACGGCCAGCTCGCCGTTCTCGGTTTCGACGTTGGCGCCGTCAACTGCAGCCACCTGGTCAGAGGTCTGAGTGATTTGGCCTGCGGAGCATCCGGCCATGAGCAGTGCGGTTGCGAGCGCGAAAACCGGCTTCAGGGACTTCACGTGGGTGTCCTCCATCGTTCTTGTTTCACATATATGTTTCTCCGCACAACCCTAGCGCCTGGACCTAGACTTTTCACAGTTTCCTCACGCGTACCAGGCCCAGGCGGCGCGGGTGGGGTTAAACTTTAGTTGAGTTCGGCGCATCGCGGGTGCGCGTCCCCATTACGGCCCGTAATGGTAGGGTGGTGAGGTTACTGAGCCGGTTGTCATCCTCAAGGAGTGTTCATGGAATTCAAAGTCGGAGAAGTGGTTGTCTATCCGCATCATGGTGCGGCACGCATCGCCGACATCGAGCAGCGCGAAATTGGCGGAGAAACGCTCGACTTTCTCGTACTGCAGATCCTCCAGTCGGACCTTGAGGTCCGCGTTCCTGTAAAGAACACCGAGCTTGTCGGTGTGCGCGACGTCGTCGGCAAGGAGGGCCTGGAGAAGGTCTTCTCGGTGCTGCGCGAGACTGACGTCGAGGAGGCCGGCAACTGGTCCCGCCGCTACAAGGCGAACCAGGAGCGCCTCGCGTCCGGTGACATTAATAAGGTGGCGGAGGTCGTCCGCGACCTGTGGCGCCGTGACCAGGGCAAGGGCCTGTCTGCGGGCGAGAAGCGCATGCTGGGCAAGGCGCGCCAGATCCTCGTCGGCGAACTCGCGCTGGCGGAGCCAGTCGACGAGAAGAAGGTCGAGGAGCTGGAAGAGGGCGTCCGCAAGATTATTGAGGAGCAGGTCAAGGCCGGTATTTCCTTCGCGCCTGACGTGGTGGTTGAGGACGAGGATGACATCGACCTGGATGACCTCAGCTTCGACGACGATGAGGACGACGAGAAGTAGCGGGACGTAGCCAAATGTCTCGCAGGGTAGTGTCCGTCGTCGCTGCGGCAGGCCAGGGCACGCGGCTCGGCGCGAGCGTGCCGAAGGCGTTCGTGCCGCTGCGTGGGCGCAGCTTGCTGGAGCGCTCGGTGACCGCGATGGAGACCGCCGAGGTGGTGGACTCGATCATCGTGGTGGTCAGCCCCGAGATGGAGGAGATCGCGCGCACCACGCTGCGAGGCCACGACGTCCGCTTCGTGCACGGGGGCGCGGAGCGCGCCGATTCTATCTACGAGGGTCTCAAAGCGATCGAGCACGAGGACGCCTGCGTGCTGATCCACGACGCCGCCCGGGCGCTGACCCCGCCCGGTATGATCGCGCGCGTCGCCCGCGCCGTGCTCGAGGGCGCGGATGCGGTGGTGCCGGTGCTGCCGGTCGTCGACACCATTAAGGAGATCGACGCAGCTGGGCGCGTCGTCGGCACCCCGGATCGCTCGACGCTGCGGGCGGTGCAGACGCCGCAGGGCTTTGACCTGCGTTCTCTGCTCGCCGCGAACCGCGCGTACTACGAGGGGACGCCGGACTTCGTCGCCACGGATGACGCGAGCCTGATGGAGTGGTTCGGCGTGGACGTGCACACGGTGCAGGGGGACCCGATGGCGTTTAAGATCACCACGCCGATTGACATGCGCCTGGCGCAGAGCATTACGGACGAGGCTGAGCCGACAATCTTTGAGGTGCCGTCGGGGAGTACGCGGTAGGCTTGCGCGCATGACGTCGCACACAGATTCTCCACAGTTCAGGGTCGGTACAGCGTTTGACGCGCACCAGATCGAGGCCGGGAAACCGTGCTGGATCGCGGGCATCCTCCACGAGGGCCAAGACGGCTGCGAGGGGCACTCGGACGGCGACGTGGTCAGCCACGCCGTGGTGGATGCGGTGCTTTCGGCGACGGGCCTGGGGGACCTGGGGTCCTTCGTCGGGGTGGGTCGGCCGGAGTATGACGGAGTGCGGGGCACGCAGCTGCTCAAGGAGCTGCGGGAGTTGCTCGAGCAGCATGGGCACCAGTTGATCAACGTGTCGGTGCAGATGATTGGCCAGACCCCGAAGATGGGCCCGGTGCGCGAGGAAGCGCAGCGCGTGCTCTCGGAGGCGCTCGGCGCCCCTGTGTCGGTGACGGCGACTACGACGGACCACATGGGTTTCACCGGTTCGGGTGAGGGGCGCGCTGCCGTCGCTACTGCGCTGGTTGCACTAAGCTAAGGGCCGTGACTGCCGAGACCCAACAGATTTTTGACACCGCGACGCGCACGCTGCGTCCATTCCGCCCGCTGCGTGAGGGCCACGTTTCCATCTACTTGTGCGGGGCCACGCCACAGTCCGCCCCGCATATCGGGCACTTGCGCTCGGGGGTGGCGTTCGACATCGTGCGCCGCTGGTTCGCGGCCAAGGGCTACGACGTCGCGTTCGTGCGCAACGTCACCGACATCGATGACAAGATCTTAAACAAGGCCGCCGAGCACGATCGGCCGTGGTGGGAGTGGGTCAGTACGTACGAGCGCGAGTTCACGCGCGCCTACAACACCCTCGGCGTGTTGCCGCCGTCTGTCGAGCCGCGCGCCACGGGCCACGTCACCCAGATGGTCGACTACATGCAGCGGCTTATCGACGCCGGCTTCGCCTACGCCTCCGAGGGCTCCGTCTACTTCGACGTGGCCGCCTGGACGAAGGCGAGCGACGACTACGGTTCCCTGTCCGGCAACCGTGTCGAGGAGATGAACCAGGGCGAAAGTGACGTGCACGGCAAGCGCGGCAGCCACGACTTTGCACTGTGGAAGGCCGCCAAACCTGGCGAGCCGAGCTGGCCGACCCCGTGGGGCGACGGCCGCCCCGGCTGGCACCTGGAGTGCTCCGCCATGTCCACTTGGTACCTGGGCGCCGAGTTCGACATTCACGGCGGCGGTCTGGACCTGCAGTTCCCGCACCACGAAAACGAGCAGGCGCAGTCCCACGCCGCGGGTGATGGCTTCGCCCAGTACTGGATGCACAACCACTGGGTGACCATGGCGGGCGAGAAGATGTCGAAGTCGCTGGGTAACGTGCTGAGCATCGACAACATGCTGGACGCCGTGCGCCCGGTGGAGCTGCGCTACTACCTGGGATCCGCGCACTATCGCAGCGTGCTGGAGTATTCGCCGGAGGCGCTGCAGGAGGCCGCGGCGGGCTACCGCCGCATCGAGGACTTCGTGCATCGCGCCGGCACGCCCGAGTCGACCACCTGGACGGAAGGCTTCGCCCAGGCGCTAGACGACGACTTCTCCGTGCCCCGCGCGCTCGCCGAAATCCACAACGTGGTCCGCGAAGGCAACAAGGCGCTCGCCGCGCACGACACCGCCAGGGCTGGCGAGTTGGCTGCTCAGGTGCGTGCGATGGCCGCGGTGTTGGGTGTGGACCCCGGTGTGTGGGACGATGGGGCGTCGAAAAATAATGGAGTAACCGAGGCACTTGATGTGTTGGTTGGTGCCGAGCTTGAGCGCCGGGCCGCCGCGCGTGCCGAGAAGGACTGGGCCGCGGCCGATGCCGTGCGTGACCGCCTTGCCGCCGCAGGCATCGAGGTCACCGACACCGCCGACGGCGCGCAGTGGCAACTGAAGGAGAACTAATGGCCAAGCCATACCACCGCCCCGATAAGCAGAAGAAGAACAAGAAGACCGCCACGAAGGGCTCGGGCGGGCAGCGTCGCCGCGGGCTGCGCGGCAAGGGCGCAACCCCGAAGGCCGAGGACCGCGTCTACCACGCGGCGCACAAGCGCAAGCTGGAGCGCAAGCGCCGCGACCAGGGCCGCCACGAGCGCGAGCTGCCGGACATGGTTGTTGGCCGCAACCCCGTCGTGGAGTGCCTGCACGCCAAGGTGCCAGCCGAGGCGCTGTTCGTGGCACGCGGCACCGGGCACGACGACCGCCTCAGCGAGGCCGTCACCCTGGCGAACTCCCGCAACATCCCGGTGCAGGAGGTGGACCGCCACGACTTGGACATGATGACCGGCAACGGCATGCACCAGGGTATCGGGCTGAAGATCCAGCCGTACAAGTACGCGGACGTCTTCGACCTGGTCGCGGGTGTGGCGGACCGCGGGGAGACCGGCATGTTCGTCATCCTGGACAACATCACCGACCCGCGCAACCTTGGCGCGGTGATCCGCTCGACGGCCGCGTTCGGCGGCCACGGCGTGATCATCCCGGAGCGCCGCTCCGCGCAGGTGACGGGCGTGGCGTGGCGTACCTCGGCGGGCACGGCGGCTCGCCTGCCTGTCGCGCGTGTGACCAACGTGACCCGTACTGTCAAGCAGTTCAAGGACAACGGCTACATGGTCGTGGGCCTCGACGCGGGCGGCGAGCACACACTGGACACTTTCGAGGGCGCCACCGACCCGGTGGTCATCGTTGTCGGCTCGGAGGGCAAGGGCATCTCCAGACTCGTACGGGAAAACTGCGACGTGATCATGTCCATCCCGACGACCGACTGGGTAGAGTCCCTGAACGCCTCCGTCGCGGCGGGCGTGGTGCTCAGCGAGTTCGCACGTCAGCGCCGCGTGAAGTAGCCCACCGCCCGGCACACGAGGTAGATGGCGAAGGACACAAACGCCACCATCACGCTCACCGGCAGGCCGGGCGCCAGCGAGAGCAGCATGCCGCCCACGGCGGCGAGCTCCGCGAAGAGCACCGACCACGCCACCGCCGCCGCGGGCTGCGCCGTAATGGCCACCGCGGACGCGCCGGGCGTGATCAGCAGCGCCATCACCAGCAGCACGCCCACGATCTGCACGGTCTGGGCGGCCGCCATGCCGAGCAGGATGGCGAACAGCGTGGCCAGCATCTTCACGCGTACCCCGCTGGCGGCCGCCATCTCCGGGTCTACAGAGGCGAACAGCAGCGGACGCCACAGCACCATCACGGCCACCACGACCAGCAGCGTGGTGGCCGTCAGCACCCCGAGGTTCTCCCTGCTCACCCCAACGATCTGGCCGGTGAGCAGCGCCATCGCCGTGGTGGAGTTGCCGGGGTAGAGGTGGATGCACAGCACGGAGATGCCCATGCCGAAGCTCATCACCACGCCCACAGACGAATCAGTGTCGCTGCGAAGCCCCAAAAGCACGAGCACGATCGCCGCCACAATCGAGCCGACGACTGCCCCCAGGCTGAGGTTCAGGCCCGTCACGAGGGCAACCGCGGCACCCATCAGTGCGAGCTCAGAGGTGGCGTGCACCGCGAATGACATTTTCCGCATCACGATCAGCGGCGCAATCACCCCGGAGAGCACGCCCAGCATCGCGCAGGCGATCAGCGCAGTGATCACGAAATCGAACCCGAGCAGGTACTGCGTTTGCTCCAGCATTTACAGGATCACCGTCTTTCCACCCACGCGCACGACCTCCACCGGAGCCCCGTACAGCTCGCTGAGGACCTCGGAGCGCAGCACCTCGTCGGCACTGCCGACCACGTGCCCGTTCGGCCCCAGGTAGAGCACCTTGTCCACGATGTCGATCACCGGATCGATGGAGTGCGTCACCATCACCACCGCGACCTTCGCGGCGTGCAGCCGGGACACGAAGTCGCGCTGGCGCGCCACGTCCAGGGAGAGCAGGGGCTCGTCGGCAAGGATGAGGTCGGGCTGCTTCGCAAAGGCCTGCGCCTGTCGCACCAGCTGCTGCTGGCCGCCCGACAGGGTGCCCACGCGGGCGTCGGCAAGGTGCAGCGCGCCCACGCTGTCCAACAGCTTATCGACGTCCCCCTTCCTCGGCCGACGCAGCGGACGGTGCTCAAGCGAGAGCGACACCAGGTCGCGCACCCGCACCGGCAACTCCGGCGGGAACATGCGCTGCTGCGGGATAAACCCGATGTTCTTCGGTGCCGAAATCGTGCCTGAGCTGAGTTTCCGCGTGCCCAGGATCGTACCGAGCAGCGTGGACTTGCCGCTACCGTTCGGGCCCAGCACAGCGACAAATTCCCCCGCGGCGACATCAAGGTTGATGTCGTGCCACAGGGGATCACAGGAAGCGTTGGTCAGGTGCAGCATTAGAGCTCGTCAAGCGCCTTGGCAAAGTAGTCGAAGAAGTTCTCGCCGTTTGGTGGGGTCTCGTAAATGTCAACGACCTTCACGTTGTTGGCCTTCGCCACCTCAACCAGCTTGTCGGAGACACCGTTCGGGCTCTGCGGGTTGTTAATCAGGATGTCGATTTCGCCGGACTCGAGTGCAGCGATGAACTCCGCGAGCGCCGCCGAGGACGGCTCCGAGTGGTTCAGCGTTGCGTGGCGGAAGGACTCCGGAGTGACGTCCTCGAGCGCGGACTCCTCGATGATCGCGTCCGCGATTGGGTGCGTCTGCGCCACGCGCGCCGCCTTGAGGCTGTCCAGCTTCGCCTGCAGCTGCTCAAGCTTCTCATCGAGCGCGTCCGTGTTGCCATCAGTGCGCTGCGCGAGGTCCGCGCCCACCTTCGCGATCGCCGCGGTGGAGTACCAGATGTGCTCGTTCTCCTCGTGGGCGTGGTCATGGTCGTGGCCCTCATGGTCGTGGTCGTCATGGCCATGCTCGCCGTGCTCGTGCTCGTGCGCCTCCGTCAGCGGCAGCGCGGAGACCACGTTCGCGTCCTCCGCCGCGCCGTAGATGCGGGCGTCGTAGGCGCCGCCGTTGGCCACCACGAGCACCGCCTTCGCCACCTGCGCCAGGTCGGCGGCCGTCGGCTCGTAGTCGTGCGGGTCCACCGAGGTATTCGAGATGATCGCGGGGACGTCCTGGCCCGTCACCAGGCTCGCGACGTCCGCCCACACCTGCGTCGTGGCCACGATCTGGCCGTCGGCGGCATCAGCTGCGGTGTCGCCGGTGCTGTCAGTGCTGCTGCAGGCGCTCAGTGCGAGCGTCGATGCAGCAAGGATGCCAATGAAGCGTCGTGAAAACATGGCCGCCATTGTACGTGGTATTGAAAATGAATATCAACAACGAGCGTCGGTGAGCGCCTTCAGGAAGGCCGCCATCTCGTCCACGCCTGCGACGTCGACCCCTACCTTGATCCCCACATCCGCAGGCCCCAGCACCGCAAGCGCTGTGTCGTCCGTGACGTCATCGCCCGCGAAAAGCGTCGCAGCAAAGCGTTGCTTGTGGGTCCGCAGCCACGAGCCCTTCGACACGTCCACCGCGGAAAACTCCACCACGTTGTTGCCCGGCGTGACAGGGCGAGGCGTTTGAATTCGCAGCGCCTCCGCCAGCATGCGCTCGCGCTCCGCCGCGTCCCCCACGGGCGCGACGTGCAGCACCCGCTGGTACGGCTTGACCTCCACGTACGCAGGCGGAACCGCGATCGCCTCCAGCTGCTTTTCGATTGCGTCCAAATACTCGACGTCCTCCGGCGTAAGTTCCGGGCCAGGCTCCGCGCCGTGCGAACCCACCAACACCACCGGGTTCCGCAGCGGGAACACCCTGCGCAGACCCTCCAGGTGACGGCCGGACAGCATCGCCACCTCCGTATTCGGGGCGTGTGCCAGGCGCTCAATCGCCTCCAGCGCCACCGGGTGCGGTTTCACCGCATAAGGGTCAGGGTTCAGCTCGCTGATGGTGCCATCGAAGTCGAGGCAGACAAGGAGCGAAGGGGCCGTCGATAAGTAGGCGATGGAACTCACAGCATCATCACCCGCATGCTCGGTTCGTTCACGTCGTCGCCCTCGAGCGTGAGCACCTTCTCGGTGTCACTGACATTGTTGATGCGAAACGTGGCCTCCGGCACCACCAGCGACGCCAGCTGATCGTGCGTGTAGCGCGCCGCCCCCTCGCAGCCCGCCGTGTCGGCGAAAGAAATCTCGTTGACCGTCAGCGTGTCTTCAGTGACCGTGACGTCGCCTTCAACCTTGCCGCATCCCGTCGAGCCCGTCAGCTTCGAACCGTCGATGCTCACATTCGCCCGATCCGGCACATCCCCCGGCGTGTCCGGCGACGTATACACCGCAACGACCTGCCACACCGGCGGCGCCGGCGAACACGCCGCCAGCCCCAGTGCTGCACCTGCAACAACCAGCCGTTTCATCGCGCAACCTCCTGCAAAAACTCCGCGGCCCACCGGTGCACATCGTGCCCCAACACGCGCGCGTACATCCGCCGCATCCGCTCCGGATCCGGGTCAAGTGCCTCCCGCATCGCCCGAAGTATCGACGCCCCCTCGAACGGATTACACAAATACGCATCGTGCAGCTCCACGGCCGCGCCGGCGAACTCGGACAGCACCAACGCGCCGTCCCCGTCCGGGTGGCAGGCCACGTACTCCTTTGCCACCAGGTTCATGCCGTCCTTAAACGGCGTCACCAACATCACGTCCGCAGCCGCATAGAACGTGCCCAGCTCCTGCTTGGACACACCGCGATGCATGTAGTGGATCACAGGGCGACCCACCGAGCCGAAGCGGCCGTTAATCCTGCCCACGGCCTCTTCGACCTGGCGGCGGGTCTTGCGGTAGTGCTCGATACGCTCGCGCGACGGGGTAGCAAGCTGGATCAGGGTGGCGTCGACACCTTCCTCGAGCAGCTGCTCAAACGCGAGCAAACGCTGCAGGATGCCCTTCGTGTAGTCCATGCGGTCCACCCCCAGCATCAGGGCCGCAGGATTCCCTACCGATTCCCGCAGCTTCGCCACCGCTTCCGGCGAGCCAACCTGCACCGCCGCCGGGTCAATCGAGATCGGGAACGTTCCACTGCGCGGGCTGTTGTTATCGTCGCCGACGAGTGCGCGGAAGTTGCGCTCATCCGCCTCGCGCTGAAACCCCACCAGGTCGCAGCCGTTGAGTCCGCCGATGAGTTCCTCGCGCCACGGGAGCTGACGGAACAGGTCGGGGGAGGGGAATGGAATATGCAGGAAGAACCCGATGGTCAGGTCGGGGCGCATCTCGCGCAGCAGGCCCGGCACCAGCTGCAACTGGTAGTCCTGCACCCACACCGTCGCTCCCTGCGCCGCCACCTTGGCGGTCGCGCGCGCGAAGCGGACGTTAACGTCACGGTAGCGCTGCCACCACTGCTCGTTGTACTGCGGGGCCACGATCAAGTCATGGTAAAGCGGCCACAACGTCGAGTTGGAGAAACCCTCGTAGAACTCCTCGTAGTCCTGGGCGTCCAGCGTCACCGGGTGCAGGTCAATGCCATCAAAGCGAAACGGCGCGACCGGTTCATCCACCGCGCCGGACCACCCCACCCAGCAACCGGCGCGTGCCCGCAACACGGGTGCGAGCGCAGCCACGAGCCCGCCGGGTGATGCCTTCCACCCGCCCTCGACACGGTCGACGGGCAGGCGGTTAGCCACCACTACGAACTCATTCACAACTACGACTTCTTCTTTACAGTCTTCTTTTTGGTGGCCTTTTTCTTTGTTGCTTTCTTCTTGGTGGCCTTTTTCTTCGTGGCCTTCTTCTTAGAAGCCTTCTTCTTGGTGGCTTTCTTCTTCGTAGCCTTCTTCTTGGTCGCCTTCTTCGGCTCTTCCTCTTCCTCAGCGCCCAGGACTTCCTCCGCGTACTTCTTGTACACGAAGCCCTGTGGCTCGACACCGAGCATGGACATCAAGGTCACGCCATCAAAAAAGTCCTCGGCGTAGGTAGCAACAATCCTGCGAGCACCAGATGCTGTCTGCTCCTCAACGGCGTGGAGCGCCTCAGGCGAGGGGCGAGAGTCGGTGATCTTGGGTGGCACTACGGGTTCCTCCTTGTATGACGCGCATTACTAGCACAACGATTCTACGCCAATATTAGTGACGAAGCCCGCCTGGGGGCCTCCGTCGGCGGATCTGCTGGAACGTGAAGCGCCCGGCCCGCTTGAAAGCCTCGTACGGAATGTAGTGCTGCGGGGCACGCAGACGGCGCGCCACCCATTCGCCAAACACCACACCGCCAGCCAGCGCCATACAGGTGCCGACCGCCATGAATAGGTTGGTCAGGCCCACCACGATCTGCTCGTTCATCATGGCGTACATCCCGCGATACACACCAGAGCCAGGCAGGAACGGGGTCACACCAGCCACCGCCGTGATCACCGGGTTGATCAGGAAACGGCGGGCAATCAAACCACCAGCAAGGCCGACGACGAACGCCAACGCCGCTGTCGCCATCAGAGCACCGGAGCCGATCGGGATTAAAAACAGGTAATACATACTCGAACCGGCGGCGGCCGTAAACGCCGCCACCACCACCGCGGGGCGCTCCGCGAAGCACGTCACCGCGAATGACGCCGACGCCAACGTACTCCCCGCAATACGCGCCGCCGCACCACTAAACGTTGGGGTCCCCAGCATTGTCTCCAGCGGAGGCAAGCCCAGGCCCATGAGCTCCCACGTGTTCAACCCAATCGCGACACCAGCCACGATGCCGCCGGTAAACAGCAGTGTCTGGAAGAAACGCGCCGAGGCCGTCACCGGCGAGCCCGTCACCCCGTCAAGCAGCGACTGCACCAAGGTCAGACCCGCCAACAGGACCACGATGCCCACCGCGATCACTTGGCTGGGCACAATCGTCTTGCCGATCATCGGCGCGACCTCGTAGAACAGCGCCGCCGGGATCGTCGTCAAGAAGCCGCCGATGGCGCAGTGGAAGAAGTAAGGCAGGGAGTTGCGGGACAAAATCTTGTTAAATCCCATGATGAGAAACGCTGTGAGCCCGCCAATCGCGGACATGAACAGGTCCCCGCCCAGCAAAATCGCGACCGCCGCGCCCATCACCAGCCAACCCGCCAGGTAGCGCGTGTTGCGCCACGGGATAGGGGAGTTATCAATATCGTCGAGGATTTTCTCCGCAAGCTCCGGTGGCGTGGCGCCCGAACGAATCGAGCGAATCAGCCGGTCCGCCTCCTGCAGCTTGTGGTAGTTCTCGCTCATCATCGTGACCACGCGGAACACGTTGACCGGGGTACGCTTATGCACCCCAATAATCGTGTTAATCATGATCGTGTTCACCGTGATGTCCACATGGCAGTAGTGCAGACCATACGAAGACGTCACTGTGTGAATCTGCGCAATCGCATCCGAAGACGTCGTGCCATTCGCGATCAGGATCTCCCCAATGCGCGCAGCAATATTCATCACCCCGGCTACCTGCGCGGTATCCGTCAGATCAATCGGGGCAAGCACGGACGGCGGCGGCGACGTTCGTGCCGCGTCAATCGTCGCCACGTGTTGGCGTGACCCGCGGACAAACTCCCACAGCGAATTCAAGTTCACGTATTCGACCCTAGCAAGCCACCCCGACACGCCTAGAATGGCCACATGACCTGGCAACTCTACGAGCAACTTATCGACGCCACCCCGACCGCCATCACCGTCACCGACTTCGGCATCGCACCCCACTGGGCCTGGCTCCGCACCTCCGACGGCCACGTCGGCATCGCCGCCGTCTACCCCGGCGACGGCCGCCCCGTCCTCTCCGAGTCCCCAATCGGACGCCCTCTTATCGACGCCGCCTCCATGGTCACATCGTGGAACTTCGCCGAAGCCGGCGTCGGCCTCGCCGCCATCAATGCTTGGGTGAACCGCGACGCATCCCACTTCGCCGAAGCTCCGGACGCATTCGTCGCCTACGCCTCCCACTACGTCGGCAAGCGCGTTGGCGTCGTCGGGCACTTCCCAGGCCTGGAGCGCACCCTCCGCGACGTCGCCGACCTCTACGTCTTCGAACGGGTCCAACGCCCCGGCGACTACCCCGACTCCGCCTTCGAATACCTCGCCCCAGACCTCGATGCAGTCTTCATCACTGCATCTGCCCTCGTGAACAAAACGATGCCACGTCTCTTGGAACTCGCCTCCGGGCTGGACACCATCATCGTCGGCCCATCGACCCCGATGAGCTCCATCCTCTTCGACGCCGGAGCCACCACCCTTTCCGGGTTCATCCCCACCGACCCTGCCGGGCTCGTCGGGACGCTGAAGGGCATCGGTGGAGGTAGGAAGTGGGATTTCGGTAAACGAGTGAACGTTAGTGTAGACTCTTCAGCGCTGCTAGAGTGGCGCAATCGGTAGCGCAACGCACTTGTAATGCGTAGGTTGCGAGTTCAAGTCTCGTCTCTAGCTCTGCACAACACCTCCTACCTGGGATAACGGGTAGGGGGTGTTTGCGTTGGTGTGCCTGACTATTTTGATGCCCGACGCCCCGCAATCGCCCCGGTGCACCAATTTCCCCATTTTCCGCCAAGGCCAAGCGACGTTTCCCCAGTTCAGCGTTTGATGGCGGTGAGATCTGGTGCCCAGGCAATGCACAGTCATTCCCGACGACCTGCATTGGTCGACGCTAAGAGGTCGACCGGAACGAAATCCAACCGGCCCCAACCCCGCCTCTCCCGGCGGACTATCCCTGTTTTACTCACCCACATGCAGGGGGCGTACAGGAAACGTTCAGAGAAACGGCGTTAGATAGAGGCAGTTATGTTCATGGGCGTGGAAGCCATTCATGGCGGCCGACGCAGTTCCCGAGAGAAATCTAAGGGAAACGCGAAATGCCCTGGTGTATGAAGGAGTGAACTGTACATGTCTGAGGCTACGAAGCCTGTAAAGGTGCTCGTTGTTGACGATGAGCCGAATATCGTTGAGTTGTTGACGGTTTCTTTGAAGTTCCAGGGCTTTGAGGTCGAGAGTGCGGGCTCTGGCCAGGAGGCGCTGGAGAAGGTGAAGGACTTCCGTCCGGACGCGTTCATCCTTGATGTGATGATGCCGGGGATGGACGGCTTTGAACTGTTGGGCAAGCTGCGCAGTGAGGGCATTGATGGCCCGGTGCTGTTCTTGACGGCGAAGGATGCGGTGGAGGATCGGATCCACGGCCTGACTATTGGCGCTGATGATTATGTGACGAAGCCGTTCTCCTTGGAGGAAGTCATTACTCGTCTGCGTGTGATTCTGCGTCGCGGCAAGGTGACGGAGGATGCGGATGAGGATACGACGCTGCGGTACGCCGATCTGACGTTGAATGATGAGACGCACGAGGTGACGAAGGCGGGCGAGATCATTGAGTTGTCGCCGACGGAGTTCAACCTGCTGCGCTACTTGATGCTGAATGCTGAGGTTGTGCTGTCGAAGGCGAAGATTCTGGATAACGTGTGGCACTACGACTTTGGTGGTGACGGCAACGTGGTTGAGTCGTATATTTCGTACTTGCGTCGCAAGGTAGACAATGGGGATGTGCCGTTGATTCATACGGTGCGTGGCGTCGGCTATGTGCTGCGTACACCTCGTAAGTAAGGCGTAGGTGACCGATGAGTAGGCGTCGGCTTCATGCGCTTGCGTACTCGAGGACGAAGCCGCTGCAGAAGCAGCTGGTGGCGTTGGTGTTGGCGATTGCCACGCTGGCGCTGTTGGTGAGTTTCTCGGCGGTGTACATCTTCATGCGCAGCATTTTGTATCAGCGTGTCGACGACCAGCTCAGCGAGGGGTTGGACACGTGGGTTGGTCAGGTGACGTGGGTGCCGTCGTCGGGTGCGCCGAGCGATTTTTATCAGGAGACGTGGTATCCGCAGTTCGGGACGTCGTGGAGCCCGGTGTATGTGGATACGCCGCCGGACCTTTCGAGGGTCAGGCAACAAGATAAGGCGGTGACGGTGCCGTCGAAAGGCGTGGCGCCGGGCGTGAAGTGGCGCGCGATGTCACGCGAGATGCCGGACGGCACTGTGAAGTATGTCGCGAAGGAGCTCGACGCAGAGCACCGCGTGCTGCGTTGGCTTGCGATTGTGGAAACGACATTTGGGCTCCTTGCCGTGGTGGGGATTGCGTGCGCGGGGCGCACCTATATTCGTAAGGCGTTGGCCCCGTTGCGTGAGGTAGAGAACACTGCGCTTGCAATTGCCGACGGAGACACGAAGCGCCGGGTGCCGGTGTGGTCGAGGGAGACTGAGGTCGGCAAGTTGTCATATGCGATGAACACGATGGTGCAGCAGCTGCAGGAGTCCGTGGAGGATGCGCAGCTGAAGGAGGAGCAGATGCGTCGCTTTGTGGGTGACGCGTCTCATGAGCTGCGTACTCCGCTGACGAGTGTGCGCGGGTATGCGGAGCTGTACCGGAAGGGTATGGCGCCGGACGCGGACATGGTCATCGGCAAGATTGAGGAGGAGTCTGCCCGCATGCAGTTGCTGGTGGAGGATCTCCTCGCGTTGACTCGTGCGGAGGGCACTCGCCTGGATAAGCGCCAGGTGGATGTGTTGGAGATGGTGACTTCGGCGGTGAGCTCTGCGCAGGCGGCGTTCCCGGAGCGTTCGCTCACGATTGAGAACAATGCCACCTCGGTGCCGACGGTCAACGGTGACCCGTCGCGGCTGCATCAGGTGTTGCTGAACCTGATTGTCAATGCGTTCAAGCACGCGGGCAAGGACGCGTCGGTCACGGTGGCGTTGCGGGAGAACCTGGACCGCATCATCATTGAAGTGATTGATGACGGCTGCGGTATGGAGGAGAAGGACGCGGAGCACATCTTCGAGCGGTTCTACCGCGCGGACAACTCCAGGAACCGCGCTTCCGGCGGCGGTTCGGGGTTGGGGTTGGCGATCGCGAAGTCCCTCATCGAGCAACACGACGGCACCATTACGGTGAAAAGCGCGCCGGGTGAGGGCTCCACGTTCACCATTTCCCTCCCGATGATGGAGAAGGGCCCGAAGGTTTAAGCCTCGAGTGCTGCGCGCAGCTTCTCCGCGGCCTCGTCCATCTTGGCCGGGTCGGTTTCGTCCATCTTCATCACGGTGGACAGGTCGTAGCCGGACATGTCGTTGGCGGGGAAGACGTGGATGTGTGCGTGCGGCACTTCGAAGCCGGCGATGAGGTAGCCGGCGCGCTCGCTGCCGAATACTTCGATGATGGCGTTGCCTACTCGCTGGGCAACGTCATTCATTTTTGCCCACAGCGTTGGCTCGATGTCGGTCCACTTATCGATCTCTTTGACGGGAACGACCAGCGTGTGGCCGTACGCGATCGGCTCGATGGTGAGGAACGCGGCGACGTCCTCGTCCTTGTACACGAAGCGGCCTGGAATTTCACCTTGAATAATCTTTGTAAACACAGTGCTCATAGCGCCTAGGTTACCGGTAAGTTAGTGGGCATGCGCATCCTTGTTATCGGTTCGGGCGGCCGTGAACACGCCCTGTTGAAAGGTCTTGCAGGACACGAGCTCACTGTCGCGCCGGGAAACGCCGGCATGGCATCACTTGCTGAGGTCAGGAGTGTCGACGTCGCTTCGCCTGAGTCGGTCGTCGAGCTGGCGAAAGACGTTGACGCTGAGCTTGTCGTGATTGGCCCTGAGGTGCCGTTGGTGGCGGGTGCGGTGGACGCGCTGCAGGCCGCGGGCATTCCAGCGTTTGGCCCGACGAAGGCCGCGGCGCAGCTGGAGGGGTCGAAGGCATTCGCGAAGGACGTCATGGCCGCTGCTGGTGTGGCGACGGCCCGCGCGCAGCGCGTGGAGCGCATCGAGGAGATCGACGATGCTCTTGAGGCGTTCGGCCCGCACTACGTGGTCAAGGATGATGGGCTGGCTGGCGGCAAGGGGGTCGTCGTCACGCTTGATGCTGCCGAGGCCCGCGCGCACGCTCGCGAGGTGATTGAGGCCGGCAACCCGGTGCTGTTCGAGTCCTTCCTCGAGGGCCCGGAGGTGTCGCTGTTCTGCCTGGTGGACGGCGAGACCGTCGTGCCGCTGCTGCCGGCGCAGGACCACAAGCGCGCCTACGACAACGATGAGGGCCCGAACACTGGTGGGATGGGCGCGTACACGCCGCTTCCTTGGCTGCCGGAGGGTGGCGTGGACCGCATCGTGGACGAGATTGCGCGGCCGGTGGCGCGCGAGATGGTCGCCCGCGGCATCCCGTACCAGGGCCTGCTGTACGTCGGCGCCGCGTGGGGTCCGGAGGGCCCGTCGGTGGTGGAGTTCAACGCGCGCTTCGGCGACCCGGAGACTCAGCCGGTGCTTAGCCTGCTGCGTACCCCGCTTGTCGACGTCCTCTATGCTGTGGCCACGGGCAGCCTCGATACGCTCCCGCCGTTGGAGTGGGAGGACGGCTACGCTGCGACGGTGGTGCTGGCGGCGAAGGATTACCCGGAGCACCCCAAGACCGGCGACGTCATTAGGGGCGCCGACCTGGACAACCCCGACGTGGTGTTGCACGCAGGTACCGCGACCAAGGATGGGGAGTACGTCTCTGCCGGCGGGCGCGTGCTCAACGTGCTGGGTAAGGGCGTAATGCTGCAGGATGCGGTGGATGCTGCCTACCAGGCGATTAAGCAGATTTCGCTCGAGGGTTCCTTCTACCGCAAGGACATTGGACGGCGCGCGATTGAGGGAGAAATCCGTATCTAGCGCGCGTGTCGGGACGTTGTGCGATAATCAGCGTCGTGGCTGAGAAACTGTTGAAACCGAACAATAGCAACGTCCTGTCGAACCGCTACGCGTCGCCGGAAATGGCGACGCTGTGGAGCGCAGAACACAAGATCATTCTGGAGCGTCAGCTCTGGATCGCCGTGATGAAGGCGCAGCGTGAGCTGGGGGTTGAGATTCCCGAGGAGGCGATCGCTGCGTACGAAGCGGTCGTCGACAAGGTGGACCTGGGCTCTATCGCTGAGCGTGAGAAGGTCACGCGACATGACGTGAAGGCGCGCATTGAGGAGTTCAACGCGCTGGCCGGGTACGAGCACATCCATAAGGGGATGACCAGCCGTGACCTGACCGAGAATGTCGAACAGCTGCAGATTTATCGCTCGCTGGAGCTGATTCGCGACAAGTCGGTTGCGGTACTCAAGGCGATCGGGAACCGGGCGGATCAGTACTCCACCCTGGTGATGGCGGGGCGTTCGCACAACGTTGCGGCGCAGGCCACGACGCTGGGCAAGCGTTTCGCATCGGCGGCGGATGAGATGCTGGTAGCGGTTGAGCGCATCGAGACGCTGCTGGCGGCCTATCCGCTGCGCGGCATCAAGGGCCCGATGGGTACTGCACAGGACATGCTGGACCTGATGGGCGGCGACGAGGCGAAGTTGCGTCAGCTGGAGCAGTCGGTGGCACGCCACCTGGGCTTCGAGCGCACCTTTGACTCGGTCGGCCAGGTCTACCCGCGTTCCTTGGACTTTGACGCGATCTCGGCGATTGTACAGCTGGGAGCGGGTCCGTCATCGCTCGCGACCACGATCCGCCTGATGGCCGGCAACGAAACGGTGACGGAGGGCTTCAAGGAGGGCCAGGTTGGTTCTTCGGCGATGCCGCACAAGATGAACGCGCGTTCCTGTGAGCGCGTCGGTGGCTTCCAGGTGATCCTGCGCGGCTACCTCACCATGGTCGCTGACCTTGCTGGGCAGCAGTGGAACGAGGGCGATGTGTTCTGCTCGGTGGTGCGCCGCGTGGCCCTGCCTGACGCGTTCTTCGCTATCGACGGCCAGTTTGAGACATTTCTCACTGTGCTGGATGAGTTCGGTGCGTTCCCGGCGATGCTCAACCGTGAGCTGGACCGTTACCTGCCGTTCTTGGCCACGACGAGGATCTTGATGGCGTCGGTACGCGCGGGTGTGGGCCGCGAGACGGCGCACGAGATTATCAAGGAGCACGCGGTTGCGATGGCGCTTGATATGCGCGAAAATGGCGCTGAACAAAACCTCATTGAGCGCCTCGCCGCTGATGAGCGCCTCCCGCTCGACAAAGAGCAGCTGCAGGATGCGTTGGCTGACCGCCACGCGTTCATTGGCTCGGCGGAGTCGCAGGTCAGCAACGTGTGCGCTCGTATCCAACAGCTTATCGACGCCCACCCGGACGCCGCTGCGTACAAACCAGGGGAGATTCTGTAACCTTTATGTCCATGCGTCCAGAGCTTTCTGACTATACCCACCTGGCTGGCGGCAAAGTCCGCGAGATTTACGAGGTGGATGACGAAACGTTATTGATGGTGGCATCCGACCGTATTTCGGCGTTCGACTTCTCGCTGGAGCCGGCGATCCCGGATAAGGGCCGGATTCTGACTGCCACGTCCATGTTCTTCTTCGACCTGCTTTCGGGTGTGCGAAATCACCTGGCGGGCCCGGTTGATGATCCCCGGATTCCGGAGGAGGTCCTCGGCCGCTCGTACGTGGTGAAGAAGCTGAAGATGATTCCGTTCGAGTGCGTCGCTCGCGGTTACCTGACTGGTTCGGGCAAGAAAGAGTACGACCGCACCGGTATGGTCTGCGGCGTGAAGCTGCCCGAGGGCCTGGTTGAGGCCTCGAAGTTGCCGGAGCCGATTTTCACCCCGGCGACGAAGGCCGCGCAGGGCGACCACGATGAGAACGTGACGTTCGAGTATGTGGAGGAGAAGGTGGGCGCGAAGCTCGCTGCCCAGCTGCGCGACCTCACCTTGGAGGTGTACACCAAGGCTGCGGAGTACGCGGAGACCAAGGGCATCATCCTGGCGGACACGAAGCTGGAGTTCGGCGTCGACGAGGAAGGCAACCTGGTCCTTGCGGACGAGGTACTCACGCCTGATTCGTCCCGCTACTGGCCAGCCGATACGTACGAGGAAGGCAAGGTGCAGCCGAGCTTTGATAAGCAGTACGTGCGCAACTGGCTCACCGGCCCGAAGTCCGGCTGGGACCCTGCGGAGAACACGCAGCCACCGGAGCTGCCTGGTTCCGTGGTGGAGGCGACCCGCGACCGCTACATCGAGGCGTACGAGCGCCTCAGCGGCGAGAAGTTTGGGGACTGGCCGGGGGCGCGTGCCTAAGGCGTGAGGTTGCGCGTAGACTCGTCGCCTATGACGAATTTCAGCGCGCAACCGCCAGTGGCAGCAAAACACCCTACGACTCGCGTGTTTCATGGACGCGAGTTCGTCGATAATTATGAGTGGCTCCGGGACAAGCAGTCCCCGGAGACCATTGCCTATTTGGAGGCGGAGAACGCGTATACCGCGGAGGTGACTGCCCCATTTACCCCGCTCGCGGAGCAGGTTTACCAGGAGATGAAGTCTCGCATCAAGGAGACTGATATGTCCGTGCCGCAGCGCAACGGAGACTGGTGGTACTACGGCCGCACTATCGAGGGTAAGAGCTACGGCGTGTCCTGCCGCGTGCGGGTCGGCGACGACCCGTGGACGCCGCCGACGCTGCCGGAGGACGGCTCGCCGCTGCCGGGGGAGCAGGTGCTGCTTGACCTCAACGAGATGGCCGAAGGCCATGAGTTCTTCTCACTCGGCGCGTCAGCGGTATCTACGTCGGGGCGCTTGCTCGCCTTTTCGACGGACACCTCCGGCGACGAACGCTTCGACCTGCGCATCAAGGACCTGGAGACCGGCGAGCTGCTGCCGGATACCATCGAAGGCGCCTTTTACGGCGCGACGTGGGCGGGGGAGCAGTACCTGTTTTACCTGCGCGTTGATGACGCGTGGCGCCCGCACCAGGTGTGGCGCCACGAGGTGGGCACGGCGGCGTCGGAGGACGTGCTGGTCTACCAGGAGGACGACGAGCGCTTCAACCTCGGCGTGGGCGGGGACCGCGCCGAGCAGTTCCTGTACATCGTGGCCAGCTCGAAGCTGACCAGCGAGTGGCGCGCGGTACCCCTGGAGACGCCGACCGCCGAGTTCGAGGTGCTGTGGCCGCGTGAGGAAGGCGTGGAGTACGACCTGGATTACGCGGAGCTCGCCGGGCGCGGGTACTGGGTGGTCACGCACAACGCCACCGGCCCCAACTTCGCTGTAGGGACCTGCCCGGTGGATGCGCGGGTGCCGTTGACTGAGCTGGAGACGTTCGTGGAGCACAGCGCGGACGTGCGCGTAGAGGGCGTCGATACGTACCGGGACTTCCTGTTTTGTGCCTACCGCTCGGGCGGCATTAGCAGGCTTGCGGTGGCACCCGTGGAGGGCGGCAGTTTCGGCGCGCTGCGCGAGCTCGAGTTTGACGAGGAGCTCTACACCGTGGGCTTGGGCGGAAACCCTGAGTGGGACGCGCCGGTGGTGCGGCTGACTTACACCTCGTTTACGCAGCCGGCCCAGCTGTTCGACTACCAGGTGGCCACCCGCGGCCTGACGTTGCTGAAGCAGCAGGAGGTGCTTGGGGGTTACGACGCCGCCGACTACGTTGCCAGCCGCATGTGGGCTACGGCCGACGACGGAACCCAGGTGCCGATCTCCGTGGTGCACCGCGCGGACCTGGACATGGCTCATCCGCACCCGACGCTGCTCTACGCCTACGGCTCCTATGAGTCCTCGGTGGATCCGGGCTTCTCCGTGGCGCGGCTGTCGCTGCTGGACCGCGGGATGGTGTGGGCGTGCGCCCACGTGCGCGGCGGCGGCGAGATGGGCCGCGGCTGGTACGACAACGGCAAGATGCTCACGAAGAAGAACACGTTCACCGACTTCATCGCGTGCGCCGACGAGCTGGTGCGCGCGGGCGTGAGCTCCTACGACACGCTCGTTGCTGAGGGCGGATCGGCGGGCGGGATGCTGATGGGCGCGATTGCGAACATGGCCCCGGAGAAGTTCGCGGGCATCCAGGCGATCGTGCCGTTTGTGGACCCGCTGACCTCAATCCTCATGCCGGAGCTGCCGCTGACCGTGGTGGAGTGGGAGGAGTGGGGCGACCCGTACCATGACCCGGAGGTGTACGACTACATGGCCTCCTACGCCCCGTATGAGAACATCACAGCCCAGCGCTACCCGGACATCCTTGCAGTGACCAGCCTGAACGATACGCGCGTGCTGTACGTGGAGCCCGCGAAGTGGGTGGCGAAGCTGCGTGAGATAGCTACGGGCGGGGAGATTCTGCTTAAGACGGAGATGTCCGCCGGTCACGGCGGTGTGTCCGGCCGCTACGAGAAGTGGAAGCAGACCGCGTTTGAGTACGCCTGGACGCTCGTACACTCGGGGGCGTGCACCGTCTAGCAGCCGCAAAATAAAGGACTCCCGCGGGAGGGATCCGTTCGTTATACTGTCTTCGTCGTAATGACCTCCGAGACACGAAGGATTCTCATGGCAAAAGTCGTGGTAAATGTCATGCCGAAGGCTGAAATTTTGGATCCGCAGGGCCAAGCTGTCCTGCGAGCGCTGGGCAGAATCGGGGTGAACGGTGTCGAGGACGTGCGTCAGGGCAAGCGCTTTGAAATCGAAGTCGACGACACCGTGTCCGACGATGAGCTCAAGCGCGTCGCCGAAACCCTTCTGGCAAATATGGTGATTGAAGACTTCGAGGTTGTTCGATGACGGCAACCATCGGTGTAATCACGTTCCCAGGCACGCTCGACGACGTCGATGCGTTGCGTGCAGTTCGCCTGGCTGGCGCACAGCCGAAGTCGCTGTGGCACGCTGATGAAGATTTGACGGGTGTTGACGCCGTCGTGGTCCCCGGTGGGTTTTCCTACGGGGACTATTTGCGTTCCGGAGCCATCGCCGCACAGGCCCCGATGATGGGCGCTGTGGTGGAGGCTGCGAAGAAGGGCATGCCGGTGCTGGGCATCTGCAACGGTTTCCAGATCCTCACCGAGGCTGGCCTGCTGCCGGGCGCGCTGACCCGCAACCAGCACCTGAACTTCCACTGCGTGGACACCTACCTTGAGGTGGCCAACGCGGAGACCGCGTGGACGAACCGCTTCAACGAGGGGGACAAGATCCTCGTGCCGGCGAAGCACGGCGAGGGCCGCTTCCAGGCGTCCGCCGAGACCATTGAGCAGCTGGAGAAGGAAGGCCGCGTGGTGTTCCGCTACACGGATAACTTCAACGGTTCCATCAACGCGATTGCTGGTGTGACGAGCGAAAACGGTCGCATCGTTGGGCTCATGCCGCACCCGGAGCACGCGATTGAGGCGCTCACGGGGCCGTCGACGGACGGGCTCGGGTTGTTCTTGTCCGCTATTTCTTCGATCGGAGCGTAGGGAAACAATGACTGTACATAATGACACGGTGGAGCACGCCGCGCAGACTCCTGAACTGGAGCAGCCCTACGCGGAACTCGGCCTGAAGACCGACGAGTACGAAAAGATCAAGCGCATCCTGGGCCGCCGCCCGACGGATGCGGAGCTGACGGTGTACTCCGTCATGTGGTCCGAGCACTGCTCCTACAAGTCTTCCAAGGTGCACCTGCGCTACTTCGGGGAGACGATGACGGAGGAGATGGCGTCGAAAATTCTGGCCGGTATCGGCGAGAACGCGGGCGTCGTCGACATCGGCGACGGCGACGCGGTGACCTTCCGCGTGGAGAGCCACAACCACCCGTCCTTCGTGGAGCCCTACCAGGGTGCCGCGACGGGTGTGGGCGGCATTGTGCGCGACATCATGGCGATGGGCGCGCGCCCAATCGCGGTGATGGACCAGCTGCGCTTCGGCCCTGCTGACGCGCCGGACACCAAGCGAGTCCTGCCTGGCGTGGTGCACGGCGTTGGCGGCTACGGCAACTCGCTGGGCCTGCCGAACATTGGCGGCGAGACCGTCTTCGACGAAGCATATGCGGGTAACCCGCTGGTCAACGCGCTGTGCGTGGGAACGCTCAAGGTCGAGGACCTGAAGCTGGCGTTCGCATCCGGCACTGGCAACAAGGTGGTCCTCTTCGGCTCCCGCACGGGCCTTGACGGCATCGGCGGCGTGTCGGTGCTGGGCTCTGCGACCTTCGAGGAAGGCGAGGAGCGCAAGCTCCCAGCCGTCCAGGTTGGCGACCCGTTCGCGGAGAAGGTCCTCATCGAGTGCTGCCTGGAGTTGTACAAGGCCGGCGTTGTCGTCGGTATTCAGGACCTCGGTGGCGGCGGCTTGGCGTGTGCTACCTCCGAGCTGGCTGCGGCGGGCGACGGCGGCATGACCGTCAACCTGGACAACGTGCCACTGCGCGCGGCGAATATGAGCGCCGCCGAGATCCTGGCGTCCGAGTCCCAGGAGCGCATGTGCGCCGTGGTCACCCCTGAGAACGTGGATCGCTTCATGGAGATCTGCGCGAAGTGGGAGGTCGGTGCGGCCGTGATTGGTGAGGTCACCGATGAGAAGGACCGCTACCTCGTCTACCACAAGGGCGAGCTGGTACTGGACGCGCCGCCGTCATCGATCGACGAAGGCCCGGTCTACGACCGCCCGTACGCGCGCCCCGAATGGCTTGATGGCGTGCAGGCGAAGGCGGACGTCGATACTTCGGAGGACCTGGAGGCTGCCTGGCTGAAAATGGTTGCCTCCCCGGCGCTGTGCTCCCGCGACTTCATCACGCAGCAGTACGACCGCTACGTGCGCGGCAACACCGTGCAGGCCCAGTACTCGGATGCAGGCGTGCTGCGCATCAACGAGGAGACCTCGCGCGGTGTGGCGATTTCCGCTGACGCGTCCGGCCGCTACGCCTACCTGGACCCGAACATGGGTGTGCGCCTCGCGCTTGCGGAGGCCTACCGCAATGTTGTGGTCACCGGCGCGAAGCCGGTCGCGGTGACGAACTGCCTCAACTTCGGTTCCCCTGAGAACCCCGACGTGATGTGGCAGTTCCGCGAAGCCGTCCACGGCCTCGCCGACGGTGCGGCTGAGCTGGAGATCCCGGTCTCCGGTGGCAACGTCTCCTTCTACAACCAGACCGGTGAGACCCCAATCCTTCCGACCCCAGTCGTGGGCGTGCTCGGCGTGATCGAGGACGTCAACGCCGCCATCCCGCACCGCCTGCCGAAGGGCGAGGGCGAGCAGACCTTGCTCGTGCTGGGTGACACGAAGGCGGAGTTCGGCGGCTCGGTGTGGCAGGACATCTCCGGCCAGGGCCTGAGCGGCCTGCCGCCACAGGTAGACCTTGCCAACGAGGAGCGCCTCGGCGAGCTGCTGCACGCGAACAAGGACATCCTTGCCGCGCACGACCTCTCAGAAGGTGGCCTGTCCCAGGCTGTCTTCGAGATGCTGCTGGGCTCCGGCAAGGGCGCCAAGCTGGACCTTTCGGCGGTCCACGAGGACGCGTTCACCGCGCTGTTCTCCGAGTCCGCCTCCCGCGTGCTCGTCGCGGTGGATCCATCGCTTGTCGACGCCACCATCGAGCGTGCCAACGCTGCCGGCGTCCCAGCGCACGTGTTGGGCACCACCACCGACGACGGCCAGATCACCTTCGGTGAGCACTCCGTCGCCGTGGCCGCGCTGGCCGACGCGTGGGCGAATACGTTGCCGGCACTGTTCGGCAACGCGACGGCCCCGAACGCCGCGCTGTAGTTAGCGCGATTTAGAGGTTATGCCGCCAGGTCATTACGGTGCCTGACGGCGTTTCCATGCGCAGGCCTGTTGCCTCAACGCCGGGCTGGGAGGCATCGTCGACGGAGAAGCTGACGAAGGTCTGGTTGTAGGTCTGGTTGGGGACGAGGTCCTGCGGGTTTCGCGGTAGGCCAGGGAGCTCTACGGTGTCGCAGAGCTGGGTGGCAAAGTTGCGCACGCGGTTCGCCGCCACGTTGCCTTCACCGACGATGGTGATGTCGGGGCTGGCTACGCTTTCGTCGGGGCCGTCGCCTGCGGTGCCGCCGGTGTAGACGTAGCTGATGTCGAAGCAGCGCAGCTGGGTCACGTCGGCGAGCGCGGTGTCGGCGTTGGTGTAGTTGCCGACACGCCTGCGTGCCTCCTGCCCTGAGATGACGCGGGGGTTCTCTACGCGTGCCCGGAAGTGGTACGCCCCGCCCTTATCGCCGAGGAGCGTGACGGCGGCGGACTGGCGGAACTGCAGCGCGGTCGCCGTCTTCGGCTGGGGCGCCGCGCAGCCAACCAGTGAACCGGCCACACAGGCGCTCGCGGCCAGCAGCGCAGCGGTTCGCTTCAGCACTGACATAGCCGCCACTAGTCGACGCGCTGCTGCGCATCGTCTGGGCGCACCAGCGGCTCCGGCTCGTACTGTGCCCGCAGGTCCTTGAGCGTCTGCGTGTGCTCCCAGAGGCGCTTGTCCTCGTCCGTGACTGGGGTGAACTTGCGCGCGGCCAGCGGGTTGCCGTCGATGTCGATACCGATGTAGGTCACCGTGGCGTGAATCGCGTTCTGGAGCGACTCGCGTCCGCCGCGCGGATCCCCCGATCGCACAAAGATGGAAGTGTGCATCGAGCGGGAGTCTGTCCTGGTCAGGCGCGCTTCCACCTCGATGAGGTCGCCGATGTGGATCGGCTTGTAGAAGCGGATGCCGCCGGCGTACACCGCTGCGGTGCGTTCCCCGGACCACTCCATCGTGCAGGCCATGCCGGCCTCATCGATCCACTCCATGGCGGTGCCGCCGTGCACATCGCCGCCCCAGTTGATGTCGGTCGGTTTGGCCAGGAAGCGGTGGATGGTGCGCGGCGCGGTGGAGTCGTCCGTGTAGGTCTGTTCCAGCATGGACGCCTCGATGGCCTTGCGCAGGTCGATGCGGGAGATCGCGGCGGCTTCCACGCGGCGTTCCTCATCGGTCTCAGGCGTAAATGTCGGCACCGGGGTTGGGCGCCCAGCTGTATCCTTTGCCACGAAAATCACCAGGCAGTCGCACGCGCGGGTGAAAACACCTTCCCGTGGGTCTGCCGAGAGCACCTCGTTGACGATGTGCATGGAAGTGCGGCCAGTCATCGCGATCCGGGAACGGACCTCCACAATGTGACCCGACGGAATCGGTCGGGTGAAGTGGATGTGGCCGACGTAGGCAGTCACGCAGTAGGTCGAAGACCACTGCGCGGCACACGCGTATGCCGCCTTGTCGATCCACTGCAACACACGGCCACCCGAAACACCCTGGGCGCCCGCGTGGAGAACATCTGTAGGAGCCGCCATGAAACGCAGCGTGATGGAAGGAGACTTCATGGCACCACAGCATAATATGAAATCCATGGCACAGAGGAAGGCACCGAAGAAGACAGAGGTGGACCCGGCAGCGACACGAGCGGCCGTCCTGGCAATCAAGGACTGGCTGTTGGACGAAGAGGGCGTCGACAAGCCCGGCAGGGCTTTGCTTGCCGACGCCGTGCGACGCACCGCCCGTACCCTCGCCCACGAGATGCCCGGACACACAGTAGAGCTGCGAGTACCCCCGTTTGTTGCGGTGCAGTGCGTCGAAGGCCCCCGCCACACCCGCGGCACCCCGCCCAACGTCGTGGAAATGGACCCGACCACCTGGCTGCGAATCGCCACAGGTTGTGCCACTTTCGAGGAAGAAGTTCGCGCCGGGCGTATCGACGCCTCCGGCTCCCGAGCCCACGAAGTCCAAAAAGGGCTGCCAGTTCTACCCCTTCACCCCTAGGTGTTCGTTAGAGTAGAGCACGTGCGAACCGAAGAGGAATACATCGGGGATGACACTCCGCGCGAAGAATGCGGTGTGTTCGGCGTTTGGGCGCCCGGTGAAGACGTATCAAAACTGACATATTTCGGACTATTTGCCCTCCAGCACCGCGGCCAAGAAGGCGCAGGTATCGCTGTGGGCGACCATGACCAAGTGGTGGTGTTCAAGGACATCGGGCTGGTCAGCCAAATCTTTGACGAGCCGACGCTCGGCGCGTTGCAAGGCGACGTCGCCATCGGCCACACCCGGTATTCCACGGCGGGCAACAACTCGTGGGACAACGTGCAGCCGATGTACCGCGTCAGCCCCAACGGCACCGACGTCGCGCTGGCACACAACGGCAACCTGACCAACTACGTGGAGCTGCAGCGCGAGGCCGTGGAGCGCAAGCTCATCCCCGCCGACGGGGTAGAGGGCCAGGGCTCCTCCTCCGACACGGCGGTCGTCTCCGCCCTGCTTGCCGACGCCATCCGCGACGACGTCACCCTCCTGGACTCCGCGCGCCAACTCCTGCCGCGCGTCAAGGGTGCGTTCTGCTTCATGGTGACCGACGGTAAAACCCTCTACGCGGCCCGCGACCCACACGGCGTGCGCCCACTGTGCCTCGGCCGCCTGGAACGCGGCTGGGTCGTCGCATCCGAAACGTGTGCGCTGGACATCGTGGGCGCCTCCTTCGTCCGCGACATCGAACCAGGCGAGCTCATCGCCATCGACGAGACCGGCGTCCACTCCGAGCGCTTCGCCGACGCACCGCACGCGCACTGCGTGTTCGAGTACGTCTACGTCGCCCGGCCCGACTCAGTTGTCGACGGCCAATCCGTCAACAGCGCCCGCATCGACATCGGGCGCCGCCTGGCCCGCGTCGCACCCGTCGACGCTGACCTGGTCATGCCGGTCCCAGAGTCCGGCACCCCGGCAGCAATCGGCTACGCCGAGGAGTCCGGCATCCCGTTTAAGCAGGGCATGATGAAGAACGCCTACGTGGGCCGCACCTTCATCCAGCCCTCGGACACGCTGCGCCAGTTGGGCCTGCGACTGAAGCTCAACCCGGTGCGCGAAGTCATCGAGGGTAAGAAGCTCGTCGTCGTGGATGACTCCATCGTGCGCGGCAACACCCAGCGCAAACTGATCCGGATGCTGCGCGAGGCCGGCGCCGCCGAAGTGCACGTGCGCATCGCTTCGCCACCAGTGAAGTGGCCGTGCTTCTACGGCATCGACTTCGCCAGCCCCGGCGAACTCATCGCCAACCACGGGCGCGGTGGCAACGAAGAAGTTGTTGCCGAGTCCATCAGGACCATGGTGGGTGCGGACTCCCTGGCGTTCGTCACCACTGAGGACATGATCGCCTCCACCAACCAGCCAGCCTCCAACCTCTGCGCGGCCTGCTTCACCGGCGAGTACCCACTCGGGCTCCCGGAGGGCAACCACAACGCAGATCTTGTTCGTCGTCTTCAGAAAGGTGAAAACGCATCATGACCCACCACAACACCCCAGCTGACTCGGGCGTGTCCTACGAGGCCGCAGGTGTCTCCATCGAAGCCGGCGACAAGGCCGTAGAGTTGCTCGCGCCCCTTGCCAAGCGCGCCTCCCGCCCAGAGGTCCAGGGTGGCATCGGCGGCTTCGCCGGCCTGTTCGCCTTGGGCAAGTACAAGGAGCCGCTGCTCGCGGCCGGATCCGACGGCGTCGGTACCAAGCTGGCCGTCGCTCAGGCGATGGACAAGCACGACACCATCGGCATCGACCTGGTCGCCATGTGCGTCGACGACCTTGTCGTCTGTGGCGCGGAGCCACTTTTCTTGCAGGATTACATCGCGATCGGCAAGGTCGTCCCCGAGAAGGTCGCCGACATTGTTTCCGGCATCGCCGAGGGCTGCGTCCAGGCGGGCTGCGCACTGCTCGGCGGCGAGACCGCGGAGCACCCAGGCGTCATGGACGTCAACGACTACGACGTCTCCGCCACCGCAATCGGCGTCGTCGAAGCTTCCGAGCTCCTCGGCCCGGACAAGGTCCGCGAGGGCGACACCATCATCGCGATGGCGTCCTCCGGCCTGCACTCCAACGGCTACTCACTCGCACGCTACGTGCTGCTCGAGCGCGCCGGGCTGCCTCTCGACGGCCACGTCGACGCCCTCGGCCGCACCCTCGGCGAGGAGCTCTTGGAACCAACCAAGATCTACGCCCTTGACTGCCTGGCGCTTGCCAAGGAGTGCGACGTGCGTACGTTCTGCCACGTCACCGGAGGTGGCCTGGCCGGCAACATGGAGCGCATCATCCCTGAAGGCCTGGTCGCAGACATGGACCGCTCCACCTGGACCCCCGGTCCGATCTTCCAGACCATCCAATCCGTCGGCGACGTCCCCGTCGAGGAGATGGAGAAGACCTTCAACATGGGTATCGGCATGGTGGCCGTCGTGGCACCAGAAGCGCGTGACCAGGCGTTGGCGCTGCTGAAGGACCGCGGCATCGACAGCTGGGTCCTCGGCGAGGTCCGCACGGCCGAGGCCGGGGAGGATGCCCGCGCGGTACTTCGGGGCCAGCATTCTTAGGAATCACGCACCACATTCCGCAATTTCAATCACCGGACTTCACAAAAGCCCAGGTCGCTGATTGGCTGTGCAGGAATGTGGTGTCTCCTTAGTGGCCTCAGTGCCAAAGGACGCACCCAGTTTTATCTAGCCCTTTTGTGACCTGTGGATATGTAAGTGGCCTGTTTTGGAATTGCGTCCTTTGGCACTCGTGCTCCCGTGTGTGCACCAAATTCTCTCCCGCCCGACCAGCGACCAGGGAAAACGCCAGGCCTCTACCTAAAACCAAGGAATTTGGTGTCTCTTTGGTGCCAGCAGCCTCTGAACGAGTGTTAAGGCACCAAAAGAACACCCGCGGCCCGGATGGGCAGCAGGTGTTCTTTGTAAGCGTTGGACGTTTAGCGGTCTGAGGTGCCGTACGCATCCCAGTCGGCGTAATCGGCGTACTGGTCATCTACCTCGTAGTCGTCGTCCTCTTCCCAGCTCTTCTTCGGAGCTTTGCCTGCGAGCTCGCGTTGCAGCGACTCGAGGTCCATTTCAGGAGAGTTGTACTTGAGTTGGCGAGCAACCTTGGTCTGCTTTGCTTTGGCGCGTCCGCGACCCATTGCGTGACCCCCTTGAGGTGGTTCTTCTGGGCGGCTCCCGGGCAGGGAGCGGCCTCATGCTTTTCGATTCGTTAATTGTCCTGTAGGACATAATAGCGCGAACGTTCCAAAAATTCCCCTCCACGGGGTGACCTGTGTGTTTGCCCAGCGGGCCCCGGCAAGAGCCCGCACCGGGCCCCAATTTGAGACCTAGTTGCCGCGCAGCCGTTGTTGTGCCTTGCGCCCGGCTTTCTCGCCCTCGTCGGTAGGGAGGGAATCGGGGTCGATGCGGGCGGAAACGCCATCGATGTCAAGGTCGACGTCAGTGCCGGCGTTGAGTGCGGACCGTTTTAGCCGGGCGAGTGCGATGGGGCCGTAGTCGGCGTCGTGGACAACGGTGCCCAGCGTGCCAACCGCGCGCCCGCCCGCCCGGATGGTTGCACCGATCTCTGGCTCGGTGGGTGCGGAGCCGTCGAGCTGCAACATCACCATGAGCCGAGGGGAGCGGCCAATGTTTTCCACGCGCGCGACGGTCTCTTGCCCGCGGTAGCAGCCCTTCTCCAGGTGGACGGCGGCGATCCGGTCGCCGCGGTTGATCAGGCGCGGGGCTTCGTGCGGGATGGTTTTTTCGTCGCAGTCGGCGCCGAGTTCGGGCTCGCCGGCCCGCACCCGCTCGGCGGTAAACGCCATCAGCCCGCCGAGCACGCCGCCGCGTTCCACCAGCGCATCGACGACCTCTTCGATCCGATCGCGTTCGACCGCGATGTCGAAGCGCGCGTGCGCAGTCCACGGGGACACCCGCCGGGAAAACGCCGTGCAGTCCATCGACGCGAGGGCTTCCGTGGCGTCGGCTGGGCCGATGAGCGTGAGGATCGCCAGGTCGGTGTCGGTGATGGTGACGTCGGACCAGAACACCATTTTGCGCAGGAACGCGGTGAAGGTTTCGTATTGCGCGGCTGGCAGGTCGAGGTAGAACGTGGCGCCGTCGTAGAAGACGTCGGCGTGGTGGAGGATCCTGCCCTGCGCGTCGAGGTCGAGGGCGGAGGCTGCGAAGCCGGAGGGGGCGTCGTCAAGCTTTTGTGAGAGGAGATTGTTTAAGAACTCTGGTGCGTCGGGCCCCGCGACCGTGACGACGCGGCGCTGCGAGCGGTCGATGATGACGGGCTGGGTGTCCATGGCGCGTTGTTCGCCGAGCGGCTCCCCGTAGTGCCAGGCGACCCCCTTCGCGTCGAGCGGCGTCGTGCCCGCAAACTCTGCGGCGCCAGGGCGTTGCAAAAGTGGAGAAGAGTTCAACACATCCACCATCGTAGCGGGATACTATGAACGCATGGGTTCGTCGCACTTGTTACCAGCTCCAGTGATCTATCTTGTGGAACCGTTCGGCGGTTCTATTCGACGCCAAAACGCCAGCATGCCGCACGTGTTTTGGGACGACGCCGCCGTCACGCGTGGCGACGGCATCTTCGAAACCATCCTGATCCGGAAGGGGGTGCCCGCCAACCTTGAGGCCCACATTGAGCGTTTCCGGCGAAGCGCCCGCACACTCGACCTGCCGGACCCGGGGGTGGACCACTGGGTGAAGGCGACGAATGAGGCGGTGGCCGACTACGTGCGCGAGCGTGGCAGCGAGCCGGAGGAAGTGGACGCGCGCTGCGTGTGGACGATGACGCGCGGCCGCGAAACCACCGGGGTGCCCACGGCGTGGCTGACGGTGCGCCCCATCGACGAGACTGCCCTGAAACAGCGCAAGAGCGGGGTATCGGTGATGACGACCTCGCGTGGCTACTCCCTGGACACCGGTGAGCACGCAGTGCCGTGGATGCAGGTAGGCGCGAAGACCTTGAACTATGCGGCGAACATGGCTGCGCTGCGCTGGGCGAAGAGCCACGGGCACGACGACGTCATCTACATCGACCCCACCACCGAGCGCGTGCTGGAAGGTGCGAACTCGACGGTGATCGTGGTGAAGAAGGGCGGGCGGATCCGCACGCCGAAGCCGGGGCCGGGCATCCTGCCGGGCACGACGCAGGCCGCGCTGTTCGAGTACGCATCCGAGCGCGGCTGGAAGTGCAAGCAGAAAGACATCTACCTCAATGAGCTGTTCAAGGCTGAGTCGGTGTGGCTGGTGAGCTCCACGCGGATGGCGACGAGGGTGAAGCGCCTGAATGACAAAAAGCTCCCGGCCCCCGAGAACGCTCGGGAGATCCAGGAGCTGGTGCAGCAGGCGCTCGACGCGAGTCTCGGCCTGTAAAAGCCTGTAAGCCCTAGTGCTTAGCCGGCGACGCGCTTGAGCTCGGCGGACATGTAGGGGACCATCTCGCCGTCGACGGCGCGCTCGTCAACCCAACCGAGGTTGTTGTTTGGCATCAGGCCGTAGACGCGCTTGCCGGGGCCGTGGTTCTCGGGGCCCGTTTCCGTCACGATGGTCGACGCGCTGGTCAGCTGCCATGCGCGCTCGTTGAGCAGTGTGCCGTACATGATCTCGGTGAGCCCCCGGGAGTTGGTGAGGGTGACCTCGATTTCGTCCTTCAGGGAAATGCGCCAGAAGCCGACCTCGCGCTGGTCCGCGCCGGTGGGTTTGCCGTCCTCGTCCAGGCGCCAGATGCGGGACTCGAAGCGGAGGTAATTCTCGCCGTCGTGGGAGATGACCAGCTGCTGGCCAAACGCGTACTCGTCGCCGTTATCGTTGGCCTGGCCCTCGCCGTGCCACACGCCGACCAGCGGCAGAAGTGCTAAGAGGCCGTCGTGCAGGTTGGGGCCTTCACGCAGGTTTGCCGTGTCCGCTGGCAGCGGCATCTCATCAAACCCAAGCGCTGGGATATTGCGGTGCGCAGTCGCCTTCGACTGCTCCGCGGCGAGGTTGACTGCTTCGTTTCCGTTTAGTTTTTCACTCATGCGTACCAGGCTACAACGTCCTACACCAGCGGCGCGAGGTCGCTGGCCTCCACGACGGTGTTGATGCGGTCGCGGGAAAACTCGATGGAGCCGCCGGAAAGTTGCACGTTGTCGGCCTGGCCGCCTAGCGGCAGGTCGCGGGTGTCCCTGTCCAGGGTGTACGCGTCGATGACGCGGTCGGTGAGGTCGGAGGGGACGTCGATAAGCTGGCTGGGCCGCATGCGGAAGGTGGGGCCGTCGAGGCGCAGGGTGACCACGACTGTGGTGGGAATGTCCGTGCCGGGGACGGTGCCGGTCATGCGAGCTTCGCTCGCGGTGCCGCCGGAGGGCGAGATGTCGTAGGGATGCGCGATGTCGAGGTCGGTCATGCCGAGGAGCTGGCCGAACGCGACGCCGTCGAGGCGCACTGTGCGGCGTACAACGTCGGCCTGCGCGCCGGTGAGATCCGCGCGGCGCAAGCGTTGCCCGGCGTTTGCGGGCAGCTCCAGGTTGATCAGCTCCACCCCGGCGTTGCCCACGCCGACGCCCGCCACCGGCACGTCCACGGAGTGCAGGCTCACCCTTGACACAGCTCCGGTCACAGCAGCCAGCGCCACCGGGAATCCGGAGATGTAGGCCTCGGGGGCTACTTCGAGCCCGTTGAGCTGCGCGGCCTGCCTCGAGAGCGTGCGCTCCACACCGGAGGCGAACAGGGTGTCGGCGGCGCCACCGACGCACAGCACCGCAACGAGCCCGAGGGCGATCGACCGTTTCTTCACGTCTCTAGTTGTACACACACGCTAGCCTTGGGGCATGACGAACACTCGCTTTCACCCCCAACCGCTCACGCTGCCGGAACAGCCGGAGACGGCCAAACAGGTCGAGGCGATGCTGCAGCGCGTCGCGGACTACGACGGCATCGCCGCCTTTTCCGAGCAGTTCCTCAATGGGCTTCACGACGCCCGCCTGGGCCACAACCACCTGGTAGTCAGACAGGGCGACGACGTTGTAGGAGTAGTAGGGTTCGCCCCGGACGGTTCGGCGGAGCTCGCGGTGGATCCGCAGTCGCGTGGTCAGGGGATGGGCCGCAGCCTTGTCGACGCCGCCTTCGCCCAAGACCCCGCCGCCGGCCTATGGGCCCACGGCAACCTGCCCGACGCCCACGAGGTCGCACTGCTCCTCGGGCTCCGCCCGGTGCGCGAGCTGCTCGTGATGCGTCTGGACGAGGTGCGCGCTGAACCCGTGGAGCTGCCCGAGGGGTACGAGGCGTTCAACCTCACCGAGGCGAGCGCGAAGTGGGGCCGTGGGGCCGTCGAAAAGTCGTGGCTGGAAGCCAACAACCAGGCATTTTCCTGGCACCCGGAGCAAGGCGGCTGGGATATCGAGCGCCTGCACCGCGCGATGGAAGCGGAGTGGTTCGACCCAGCCGGGGTGTGGCTGCTCTACCGCGGCGAGGAGCTTGCGGGCTTCCACTGGACGAAGCGCCACCCGGACGGCACCGGAGAGGTCTACGTTGTCGGCTTGGCGGACGCCTTCCGCGGCCACGGCCTTGGCGGCGTATTGATGGAACTGGGGCTGGTTCACCTCGCGGAGCAGGGAAGCCCGGCCGTGATCCTCTACGTTGAGGCGGACAATGCCCCGGCCGTGAAGCGCTACGAGGAGCTTGGATTCCAGGTCGCGGAGCGCCACGTCGTATATAAAGCGGCGGGGGCAGCGGCGGGTGATTAAACCCAACCGTCACGCAACATTCATGTGAAGTTCACGAATAGGGGCCTTTAGTGTTCACCATCACGCTTTAGCGTTACTCCTCGAACATTAAAGGTCACTATTTCTTGGAAAGGTATTCCACGTGAATTTCAAAAATCAGCGTTCTGCAGCAGTATTCGGTGCGTTGGCGGTAGCGTCGGCCGCGTTGGTTGCGTGTGGCAACGGTGCAGACAATGCGGCGGACACCTCCGCAACGGATACCCCCGGTTCCGATGCTGCAGTCGCAGGGGAGTACGAACTTTCCGGCGAAACTGGGCAGCTGCTGGCGGAGGGCGCGTCTTCGCAGCAGAACGCGATGGACTACTTCCGTACCGTGTACGAGGCAGACGTTCCGGGGGCAACGCTTGCGTACAACCCGACCGGCTCCGGCGCTGGCGTGAAGCAGTTCCTGGATAACCAGGTGGTCTTCGCAGGCTCTGACTCGCCACTGAAGGAAGAGGAAGTCGCAAAGGCGGCGGAGCGCTGCGGTGGCAACGAGGCGTGGCACCTGCCGTTCGTGATTGGGCCTGTCGCGGTTGCATACAACCTGGAGGGCGTCGACGAGCTGACGCTGAGCGTTGACAACATCGTGGAGATCTTCCAGGGCGTCATCAAGAACTGGAATGATCCGAAGATTGCGGAGTCCAACCCGGGCGTGGAGCTGCCGGATCAGAAGATCAACGTCGTTTACCGCGCGGATGAGTCGGGTACCTCGGATAACTTCCAGAAGTTCCTGATTGCGGCGTCGGATGGCAAGTGGGAGTCGAAGGGCAAGGCGTTCCCGACGGAGGTCGGCTCCGGTGCGAATGGCTCCACCGGTGTCGCTGACCAGGTGGCAAACACCCCAGGCGCGATCACCTACGTTGAGGCGGGCTTCGCAGACAAGATTGCGAAGGTTGACTTCGGCAACGGCCCGGTTGAGCTGAACTCCACCACCGTGGGCAACGCGCTGGCACACATGAAGTTCTCCACGGAGGGCCACAACATGGTGGTGGACTCGGAGGCACTGTTCGCGTCGAAGGATGCGGATTTCTACCCGCTGATCCTGACCACCTACGAAATTGTGTGCTCGGCTGGCTACGATGCCGCAACCGCTGGCATGGTGCGTGACTTCCTGAACGTGGCGCTGGACTCGCAGGACAGCGAGCTGGAGTCCGAGGGCTTCATCCCGGTGTCGGGCGCGCACGCTGAGCGTCTCCGTGAGGCTATCAACGCGATTCAGTAACAATGGCTACAGCTCAAGTTGAGGCGCGCCCCCGGCGCCGAGCCGGGGACCGCGTCTTCGAGGGCGTATCGACGTCCTCTTCGGTTTTAATCACGCTCATCATTTCTGCGATTGGCGCATTCCTCCTGCTGGAGGCGTTGCCACCGCTGCTGCGGAACGAGGGTGGCTTCCTCGGGTTCCTGACGTATTCGGGCCCGTGGGAGACGGCGAACCTGGACGCAATGCGTTTCGGTATCCCGAACTTGTTCTTCTCCACGGTGATGATCTCGCTCATCGCGTTGCTGATCGCGATGCCGGTCGCTCTCGGCGTGGCGCTGTTCCTTTCGAGCTTCGCGCCGAAGCGCATGGTGCGCCCGCTCGCGGTGCTGGTGGACCTGCTTGCGGCGGTGCCGTCGATTGTCTACGGCATCTGGGGCGCGAAAGTGCTGGGACCCGCGCTCGGCAAGTTCTACGAGTGGGTGCATTCCTGGGGAGGCGACTTCTTCCTCTTCGCGCACTACCAAAACTCGCCGTCGTTCGCGACGGGCCGCAACATCCTGACCGGTGGCATCGTGCTGGCCATCATGATCTTGCCGATCATCGCAGCCACCGCCCGCGAGATCTTCACGCAGACGCCGCGCGGTCTCATCGAGTCAGCGATGGCGTTGGGTGCGACGCGCTGGGACGTGGTGCGGATGACGGTGCTGCCGTTCGGCAAGTCCGGCTTCGTGGCCGGTTCCATGCTGGGGCTGGGCCGCGCGCTGGGCGAGACGATGGCGCTGTACATGGTGGTTTCCCCGGCACCGCTGTTCCGCGGCTCGCTCTTCGACGGCGGCACCACCTTCGCAACCGCTATTGCGAATGCATCGGCGGAGTTCAACAACCCGATTAGCGCTGGCGCCTACATCGCGGCGGGCTTGGTCCTGTTCGTGATTACGTTCGCGGTCAACGCTGCAGCGCGCGCGATTGTGAGGAGAAGTAAATGACAACAAAGCCTATGTCGCCATTTACCCCCGTGGCGAAGTCGCGCACGATCAAAAGCGCTGTGATGGGCACGCTCGTGGCTGCCACGATGGTGCTCGCGATGCTGCCGCTGCTGTGGTTGCTGGTCACGGTGGTCGGCCGCGGGTGGGGCGCCATTAGCGACGTCACCTGGTGGACCACGGACATGGTCGGTATCCGCGCCACCAAGGAGGGCGGCGGTGCGCTGCACGCGATTGTAGGAACGCTGGCGCAGACGTTGGTGGCGTCGATAATTGCGATCCCGATTGGCGTGGCCACCGCGATCTACCTGGTGGAGTATGACAAGGGCGGGAAGCTGGGCAGGCTGACCACGTTCATGGTGGACATCCTGTCAGGTGTGCCGTCGATTGTTGCCGCGCTGTTCATTTACGCGCTGTGGATTACGGTGCTGGGGCAGGCCCGCTCCGGTTTCGCGGTCGCGCTGTCGCTGATCCTGCTGATGCTGCCCGTGGTGGTGCGCAATACGGAGGAGATGCTGCGCGTGGTGCCGATGGATCTGCGTGAGGCGTCCTACGCCCTGGGCGTGCCGAAGTGGAAGACCATCGTGCGCGTTGTGGTGCCGACGGCCTTCTCCGGCATCACCACCGGCATCATGCTGGCGATTGCCCGCGTGATGGGCGAGTCCGCGCCGGTGCTGATCCTGGTTGGGTCCACGCCGATCGTGAACTGGGTCGGCATGTTTGGTCAGCCGCAGTCCTCGCTGCCGCTGTTCATGCTGGACATGTGGAAGGCAGGCGGCACGGGTGCGGCCGCCGACAGGCTGTGGGGCTCGGCCCTCACACTGCTCATCATTGTTGTTGTGCTCAACGCGCTCGCGCGGTTGATTGCCGCGAAGTTTTCAGTGAAGAAATAAGGATTACGTGCAATATGTCGAAGCTTCAGATGCGTGACGTCAACATTTACTACGGTGATTTTCACGCGGTGCAGGACGTCACCATGGAGATTCCCGCGCAGGCAGTCACTGCGTTCATCGGCCCTTCGGGTTGTGGCAAGTCAACCGTGCTGCGCACGCTCAACCGCATGCACGAGGTGATCCCGGGCGCCTCCGTGCAGGGCGAGATTATTCTGGACGGCCACAATATTTACGGCAAGGACGTGGACCCGGTGTCGGTGCGAAGCACCGTCGGCATGGTGTTCCAGAAGGCCAACCCGTTCCCGACGATGTCCATCGAGGACAACGTCGTGGCGGGCCTGCGCTTGGCAGGGGTGAAGAACAAGAAGGAGCTCAAGGACGTCGCGGAGCGCTCCCTGCGCGCGGCGAACCTGTGGGACGAGGTCAAGGACCGCCTGGACAAGCCGGGTGGTGGCCTTTCAGGTGGTCAGCAGCAGCGCCTCTGCATCGCGAGAGCCATCGCGGTGCGCCCCGAGGTCTTGCTTATGGACGAGCCCTGCTCCGCCCTCGACCCGATCTCGACCCTGGCCGTGGAGGAACTCATCCACGAGCTGAAGGAGAACTACACCATCGTGATCGTGACACACAACATGCAGCAGGCCGCGCGTGTGTCCGACAAGACGGCGTTCTTCTCCCTGGAAGCAACCGGTAAGCCTGGCCAGCTCATCGAGTTCGACGACACCACCACGATCTTCGAGAACCCGTCACGGCAGGAAACCGAAGACTACATCGCTGGCCGCTTCGGCTAGCCGCTACTTCTTGGCTCTGAACCGCCGCTCGATTGCCGCCAGCTTCGAGTGGCGGTCAAACGCGTCCTCGTCGCGCTGCTTCATGTACTCCTTCGGGTTTAGGCCCGTGACCAGGAAGACGACGCGTCCTGCGACGTTCACGCAGCGGTCCGCGTAGCGCTCGTAGTAGCGGGAGACGAGCGCCACATCGACAGCCTCCCGGGCAGAGTGCTCCCAGGAGTCGGACGTTGTGATGGCGTTGAGGTAGTCGTGGAGGTCGTCGACACCTTCGTCGATTGCGTTGAGCTCAACAGCGACGTCCGCGTCAGGGTCGAGCAGCAGGTCGTGCGTGATGTTGACCATTTCGTCCACGCGGGCGGCCATCTCAGCGATCGGGGCGTGCTCCGTATTCGGCAACACGGGGAAGGGGTGCCGCAGCCGCGCCAGCTTCGCGATGTGCTTCGCCATCGCGCCCATCCGCGAGAAGTTCTCCACGATATAGATAGAGGACAGCACCTGGCGCAGGTCTCCCGCCACCGGGTTCTCCAGCGCGAGCAGGCTCATGCTGCGCTCCTCGCAGCGCAGCTTCAGCTCCTTGAGCGGGTCGGACGCATTGAGGGCATGCTCGGCGTCCTCGAGTGACTGCTCCAGCAGCGCGGTGGACGCCAGCTGCATGACTTCGCGCACGGTGTCGCACATCTGCAGCAGGTCGCGGTTGAAGGCTTCGAGGTGTTCACGGTAGGCGGTACGCATGCCCGCCATAGTAATAGGTACGGCCTGATCAACGAGGCAAGGCTTAGCCGCCGTTGTTCTCGATCTCGGCGCCCTCCGGCACGGTGGCGTCCTCCGGATCGTCGAGCCAGCCCTCAGGCAGCGCAACCTTGGAGGAGGAACCCTGGCGGCCGCGGGCGTCGTCGGCGTGTTCGGCGAGTTCTTCGGAGTCCGCGATGGTCGCCAGCAGCGCCCCGAGCTCATCGAGCGTTTCCACCCGGGCCAGGTCCTTGCGGAATTCGCCGCCAACCGGGAATCCGCGCAGGTACCAGCCGGTGTGCTTGCGGATGTCGCGGCAGGCCTGCTGCTCACCGACGTGCTCCGCGAGCAGTTCCGCGTGGCGGGCGATGATGCCGCTGACGCGCCCGAGCGTCGGCTCCGGCGGGATAGGCTCCCCGCGCAGCTGCGCGCCAATCTGGGCGAACAGCCACGGCCTGCCCAAGCACCCGCGGCCTACCTCCACGCCGTGGCAGCCGGTTTGCTCCATCATGTCGGTCGCATCCTTGGCAGCGAAGATGTCCCCGTTGCCGATCACCGGCAGCCCCGTGCCGCGCATGTGCTCAACCAGCCGGGCGATCTCGTCCCAGTGCGCCGCCCCGGAGTAGCGCTCGGCGGCGGTACGCGCGTGCAGCGCCACGGCCGCCGCCCCTTCTTCGGCGGCGATCCGGCCCGCGTCCATGTGCGTGTGGTGGTCGTCGTCAATGCCGATGCGGAACTTCACCGTAATTGGCACCCCCGAACCTTCCGCCGCGCGGACAGCCGCGGCCACTATGTTGCCGTACAGCCTGCGCTTATACGGGATGGCCGACCCGCCGCCGCGCCGGGTGACCTTGGGCACCGGGCAACCGAAGTTCATGTCCACATGGTCGGCGATGTTTTCCTCGACGATCATGCGCACCGCCTCGTACGTGTAGGCGGGGTCCACGGTGTAGAGCTGCATGGAGCGCGGCTGCTCCACATCGGCGAAGCTGATCATCCTGAGCGTTTTCTCGTTGCGCTCGACCATCGCGCGGGCGGTGATCATCTCGCAGACGTACAGCCCGGAGGTGGTGCCGGTGAGCTCCTGCTCAATTTCGCGGCACAGCACGCGGAACGGCATGTTGGTCACGCCGGCCATCGGCGCGAGGAGGACGGGGGAGTTCAGCTCCAGGCCGCCGATGCTCAGATGTGGATTCATAGTGCTCCCATTGTTCCCGCCACTGCCTGCGCAGTCCAATTCGGATGTCCCTTTTGTTTGTCGACGCCCGCTTCGCTCGGTAGGGGGTATCCAGTGAGGGTGACCTTTCTGGATGTTTGCGTAGTTTTCTGCCGTAAGACCTAAGTCACAATTATGGTGGTGTGATATCTGAATCATCAACACGAAGTGAGGTTTTTAATGAGCGAGCGTATCGCGAGTGACAAGCTGCGCGCCAAGGTCATGACTGCAGAGGAAGCTGCCCAGTTCGTGAACCATGGAGATAAGGTCGGTATCTCGGGATTCACCGGCGCTGGTTACCCGAAGGCAATGCCTGCTGCGATCGCAGCCAAGGCAACCGACGAGCACAACGCTGGCCGGGAGTACGCAATCGACCTGTTCACCGGCGCCTCGACGGCACCGGAGTGCGACGGCGTCCTGGCGGAAGCAAATGCGCTGCGCTACCGAATGCCGTACCAGTCTGACCCGCAGATGCGTAACAAGATCAACGCCGGCGAGATGAAGTTCCAGGACATCCACCTGTCCCACTCCGGCATGATGGTTGAGCAGGGGTTCTTCGGCGACGTGGACGTCGCGATCGTCGAGGCGGTCCGCATTACCGAGGAGGGCAACATCGTGCCTTCCTCGTCTGTCGGCAACTCTGTTGAGTACCTCAACGCGGCGAAGAAGATCATCATCGAGGTAAACGAGTGGCAGTCGCTCGACCTTGAAGGTATGCACGACATCTGGCTCGTGCCACCACTGCCGAACCGCATCCCGATCCCGATCACCAAGGCTGGCGACCGCATCGGTACTACCTACATCGAGATCGACCCGGAGAAGGTCGTCGCCGTCGTTAAGACCAACGCTGAGGACCGCAACGCGCCGTTCAAGGCTCCGGACGAGACCTCTGAGCGCATCGCCGCGAGCTTCCTCGACTTCCTCGAGCACGAGGTGCGCCACGGCCGCCTCACCTACGACGGCTACGTTATGCAGTCCGGCGTGGGCAACGTGCCGAACGCCGTGATGGCGGGCCTGATGGACTCGAAGTTTGAGAACATCCAGGCGTACACCGAGGTTATCCAGGACGGCATGGTCGACCTTATCGACGCCGGCAAGATGTCCGTCGCATCCGCAACGTCCTTCTCACTGTCCCCTGAGTACGCAGACAAGATGAACGCGGAAGCCAAGCGCTACCGCGAGTCCATCATCCTGCGCCCGCAGCAGATCTCGAACCACCCGGAGGTCATCCGTCGCACCGGCCTGATCGCCTCTAACGGCATGATTGAGGCGGACATCTACGGCAACGCGAACTCCACCCACATCAACGGTTCCCGCATCATGAACGCTCTGGGCGGCTCTGGCGACTTCACCCGCAACGCCTACATCTCCTCGTTCATCTCCCCGGCGACCGCGAAGGACGGAGCGATTTCCTCCATCGTCCCGATGGTCTCCCACGTGGACCACACCGAGCACGACGCGATGGTCTTCATCACCGAGTTCGGTGTAGCTGACCTGCGCGGCCTCGCTCCACGTGACCGTGTGGCCAAGATGATCGCGATCGCTCACCCCGACTACCGCCCACTGCTCGAGGAGTACGTGGAGCTGGCGTCGAAGAGCAAGTTCCAGCAGACGCCACACGATCTGCGTCACGCGTTCGATTTCCATACCCGCATCATGGAAACCGGCACGATGAAGAAGTAGCGCCAGCTACGACACCGCATCCGGGCCCGTCGGCGAGGCAGCAACCTCGATGCCGACGGGCCCGTCGACGTGTACGACCGCAATCACCGTGCGCTGTGGCAGCGCGCCGGGTAGCGGTTCGTGCAGCAGGACGTCGAGGAGGTGCTCCGCGGCGTCGATGGAGAGGTGCTCGGTTGGCTCGTCCAGCAGCAGGATTGGGGCGTCGCTGACCAGCGCGCGTGCCAGCAACAGTCGGCGGCGCTGACCGGAGGACAGTGAGTTCGCGCCGTTTTCCAGCATGAAGTCCAGGTCGAACTCGAAGCCGGTCGCCTCCAGCGCTTCGGCCATGCGGGCATCGCTGGCGTCGCCGTTGGCAACCAGCAGGTTCTCCCGCACCGTCGTGGCGAACACCCAGGCGTCCTCCGCGAACAGACGCGCACCCTCCGCGATGGCCGCCGTCCCGCCGGCGACGGGCAGCAGCCCAGCGAGCGTTTCCAGCATCGTGGTCTTGCCACAGCCGGACGGCCCGCGCACCAGCATCCGCTGGCCAGGGGCAAGCTCGAAGTCCCATGCTTGGTCGCCGTAGACGGTGCGCAGCGCCTCCGCCCGCACGGCCACGCCGGTCTCCGGGTGGGGGAGGGGGCCGCCGCTGAGCTTCGTTGTCTCTTCGGCGCGGTCCGCGACCTCGCGCAGGCGGTGGGCACTGCGCTTCGCCTGGTCCGCGTGCACCGCAGCCCCCGCGAGTGGGCCGTGCGCCTCAAAGGCCGCCAGCGGCAGCATTACCAGCATGCCCAGCCACACCGGGTTGCCCGTATACGTCTCGACGGCCAACCACGTAATCAGCAGCGCGCAGATGCCCGTGGCCCACGCCTGGATTGCAGACGCGGTGGCCTCCGGGCGCGTGGATTGAGCCCACGCCTTGCTCGCATCCGCCGAGGCCTGCGCGGCTTGCTCTATCAGCGCGTCGCCCTTGCCGGCGACGGCGTACTCCACCCTGTCGTGCAGCACCGAGTCGAGCTGCAGCGTGAAAGCGTTTTCTGCCTCGACAAGGAAGGTGTTGCGCGAAGCGCGCGTCGCTAAGTAGGGGATGAGCAGGCCCGTGAGCGCGAACCCACCCGCCATGACTACCGCCGCCAGTGGGTGCAGCAGCGCCGCGCCCACGATGGCTACCACCGTGAGCACCACGGCGACGCCACGCGGGACGAGCGTGCGCACGATGTAATCCGTCACGCGCTCCGTATCCGCCACCAGCAGCGCCTGGCCCTCGCCGCGGCCCACACGGCCGGCGGCCGCCTGGGCGTCGTACATGGTGGCGCGCAGCGTCGTCAGCGCGCGCAGGCCCAGCTTGTGCGCCACCAACCGGTCAAGGTAGCGGAACACAGCTCGCGAAATACCCAACGCGCGCACAGCCGTCACCGCCACCGAGAGGTCCAACACCGGCGGCATCTCCCACGCGCGCGTAATCAGCCAGCCGGACAGTACCGTCAGGCTCAGCGCCGCCAGAAGCGTGATCGCACCGGCGATGACCGGGCTGATCAGGTCGCGGGGACGCACCTGCGCGATGCGCAGCAAAAACTTCAAGTCACTCATACCTGCACCACCTGGTCCGCGGCGTCGAGTACCCGCTGGTCATGGGACGCAACCAGCACCGCAGCGCCCCGCTGCGCCAGCCCGCGCATCCTTCGTATCACTTCGTCAACTAACTCGGGGGAGAGGTGCGCGGTCGGCTCGTCCAACACGAACACGTCCGCATCCGCGGCGAACGTGCGCGCAATGCCGACGCGCTGTCGCTGGCCTGCGGAAATGCCGTCCCCATATGGGCCGACAGCATGTGCCTCGGACACGCCTACCAGGCTGACGTCCCCGCGCGCGCCGAACAGGGCCACGTTCGAGCCCACGGTCCCAGGCTCCATCGCCGGGGTCGCAGGCAGATACGCCACCTTCTTCTCGACGCCCACTTCGCCCCCAACCATTGCATCCGGCAACTGGCCCAGCACCGCCAACAGCGTGGTTGACTTACCAGAACCGTTCGCGCCGGTCAGCACCGTGACCTGGCCGCGCGGGGCGTCGAAGGTGAGCCCATCCGGGCGGACTCCGTCTCGTCCACGCACGCTCAGGTTGCGTACCCGCACACCGGGTTCCTCGGCGATGTAGGAGCCGGTGGTGGCGGAGGGGGCGTCGAGAAGCTCGAGGACGCGCTCGGCGGCGCTCAGGCCGTCGGCTGCGGCGTGGTAACTCGCGCCGACCCTGCGGATCGGTGCGAAGACCTCCGGGACGATGATGAGCACCGTCAGCCCGGCCAGCAGCGTGATCGAACCGGTCACCAGCCGCAGGCCGATGCTCACCGCGACCAACGCCACCGACAGCGTCGCGATGAACTCCAATGCGAACGAGGACAGGAATGCCAGTCGTAGCACTCCCATCGTGGAGTCCGCGTGTTTTTGGCCCGTTTGGCGGATCTGCTGCGCAGGACGCTTCGTGGCGTGCAGAGCGCGCAGTGTCGGAGCACCTGCCAACAGGTCCGACAGTTGAGCACCCAGCCCAGCTGTGACCTCGAGTCGGCGTTTGGTGTGATCCGCCGTCAACTTGCCGATCAGCACCATAAACATCGGAATCAACGGCAGCGTAATCAGGCAAAACACGCCAGAGATCCAGTCGAAGTAGAAGATGACGGCCACCACGATTGGGGTGCCGATGGCCGTCGAAAAGAGGGCGGGGAGGAACTCCGTGAGATACGGGCGGAAGTCCGTAATTCCGCGCGTGAGCACATGGCGCCACGTCGCCGAATCCTGCTCCACCACGCGCGGGTCCTGCTTCGCCAACGCCCGCAGCGCCTTCGTCCGCAAGTCCTCTACAACGCCGCCGACCGCATCGGCGGACCAGCGCTGCGCTACCCACGACAACACGCCGTGGGCCACAACAACGCCAGCAAGCGCCAACAGCAACGAGGCACGCGGAACCGCGCGCTCCGTCACCGCCGACGCTGCGACAAACCCAATCAAAATACCCCGGGCCACCAGCAGTAACGTGTCTGCAGCTTGCGCAACGCCCGTGCGCACAATGAGTTGGCGCACGGGCGGAACGAGGCGAAGTAGCCGGGGGTCAATCGGCGAGGCCATAGCCTAGACCGACACCCTCTTCCGGAACGCCCAGTAGGTCCAAATCTGACCCGCCAGGACGATCGGGGTGAGGCACACAGCCGCCCACGTCATCACCTTCAAGGTGTACGGCGAGGAGGACGCGTTGCGGATATCCCAGCCAGCGAACAGGTCGCTTGTCGACGGCATCACGTCCGGGAACAGCGATCCGAACAGGACAATCGCGCAGCAGATAATCGCGAACGCCGTCATCCAGAACGCCAAGCCGTCCTTGTTGCCAACAATCGCGACCACGGAGACAACCAGGCCAACTGCAGCGAGCACCAGCGGGATCCAGGTCCAGCCAGCGCCCAGCGTGAGCTGGATCCACAGCAGGTACGCTGCGCCAACCACAATCGCCGGGCCAGCGATGAACTTCTTTGCAAACGCGTGCATCTCAGCACGCAGCGGATCGTGGGACTTAAACCCAAGGAACGTCGCACCGTGCAGCATGAACAGCAGTACGAACGCCACGCCGCCCAGCAGGCCGAGCGGGTTGAGCAGGCCAAGGAAGCCGTCATAGAAGGAGTCCAGACGGCCCTGCTCGTTGAGCGGAACGCCCATCACGATGTTCGTGAAACCAACGCCCCACAGCAGCGTAGGCAAGTAGGAGCCAAACGCCGTGCCGGCGTCGCAAAGCCTGCGCCACTTCAGCGTGTCCACCTTGACTCGCCACTCCAAGCTCACGCCGCGGACAATCAGGCCCATAAGGATGAGCACCAGCGGCAGGTAAAAGCCGGAGAACAGCGTGGCGTACCACTCAGGGAACGCCGCGAAAATCGCTGCGCCGCCCGTAATGAGCCACACCTCGTTGCCGTCCCAGATCGGGCCGATTGTCCTGATCGCAGCCGTGCGACGACGGTCGTTCTCGATTTCATCGCCCTTCATGAACGGCAACAACATGCCAACACCGAAGTCAAAGCCCTCCAACACGAAGTAGCCGGTGAAGAACACTCCGATGATCACAAACCAAAGCACTTGCAAGTCCATGATTTATAGCTCCTTGTTGTCCGCAGTGGTTGTGGTTGCGCCGGACTCCTGCGAAGACTTGAAGCTCAACGGCTCCAACTCGGTCTCGGCGTTCGGGCCGTAGAGCACATCCTTCAGGCGCTTGGAGTCGCCCTCGTGCAGTCCAGGCTGGTCCATGCCCTTGCGGACCTGACGCTGAATGAGCCATACCCACAGCACCGCACCGATGCCGTAGAGCACCGTGAACAGCACCATAGAGAGCAGCACCTGCCACGGCTGGTGGTCAGAAACACCGAAGTCCAGCAGCATGTGAATGTTCTGTTCCATCCCCGGGTGGTCCCCACCCTGGAACGCAGGGTTCGGATGGACGATCCACGGCTGACGGCCCATCTCAGTGAAGATCCAGCCCGAAATGTTCGACAGCCATGGAGCCGGCAGCGCCACCAGGCACAAGGTGCCCAGCCACTTCGCAGTAGGCACGCGCTTGCCGCGGGTCACCCACAGGCCTACCAGCGCCATCACGACGGAAACGACGATGAAGAAGATCATCATGCGGAAGGACCAGTACGTCACGAACAGGTTCGGGGTGTAGTTGCCCGGGCCGTACAGCGACTCGTAGTACTGCTGCAGATCCAGCACACCCTGCAGCTCAACGCCAGAAAGCTTGCCCTGTGCCAGGAACGGAAGCACAAATGGCAGGCCGATCAGCTGGGTTGCGGACTCGCAGTCGTTGTACGTCGAGATAGAAAGCACCGAGAAGTGCGGATCCAGCTCAGTGTGGCACAGTGCCTCTGCCGACGCCATCTTCATCGGCTGCTGCGTAAACATCAGCTTGGCCAGCTCGTCACCAGTCAGCGTGATGAGCACCGTTGCAGCGAGGATGACCCACGCACCGAAGCGGGTGCAGGAACGCCACACCGTCGCGGCATCCCCATCCGGATCGCCCTTGCGGGCCTCGCGGATCATCCACCAGCCAGCGACGCCACACACCAACGTGCCCGCGAGCATCCAAGCGCCGAACACCGCGTGCGGGAATGCCCACAGCACCGTCGGGTTCGTCAGCAACGCCTTGAAAGAAACCAGTTCAGCGCGGTTCGTTTCCGGGTTGAACACAGCGCCCACCGGGTGCTGCATGAACGAGTTTGCAGTAATAATCCAGAACGCCGAGATGTTCACGGCGATCGAAACAATCCAGATCGACGCAAGGTGTGCCCACTTCGGCAACCTGCCCCAACCGAAAATCCAGACTCCGAGGAAGACGGATTCAAAGAAGAATGCCGTCAGGCCCTCGAAGGCGAGCGGTGCACCAAACACGTCTCCCACGAACGAGGAGTATTCAGACCAGTTCAAGCCGAACTGGAACTCCTGGACGATGCCGGTGACAACGCCCATTGCGAAGTTAATGAGGAAGATGTTTCCGAAGAAACGGGTCGCGCGGTACCAGCGCTCGTCGCCAGTCTTGTGCCAGATGCTTTGCATGATCGCAACCATCGGCGCGAGTCCCATGGTCAGTGGGACGAAAAGGTAGTGATAGACCGTCGTAATGCCGAACTGCCACCTTGACAGATCGACTAAATCTAGCGGCATTGTGACTCCTTCAACGTAAACAACCAATAAAGGTTATGGTCATATATTTACCGTAGCAGGCACCGAAAACCCCTAACTTCCAGGGAGTATGACCATATATGGGGGTAGCGTCCTGAAGGGTCATTTCGGGGTGGGTTTACGATTTCGGCCCACCCTTGAGTTGTGCTAAGTTGTTGCGCACGGGCCTTTAGCTCAGTTGGTAGAGCTACGGACTTTTAATCCGCAGGTCGCGGGTTCGATCCCCGCAGGGCCCACATTCAGCGCCACGCGACTTCGGTCGGTGGCGCTTTTTGTTGGATGCAGAATGGCTTGAGTCGGCGCGAAGCTTAAAGTGTAGTAACAGGATTGTAGTAACTCTTGTCCGCACTCCCGTTTCGAGGATTACTACAATCCTGTTACTACACTTTGCAAATTTTGGCTAACGAATCACCCTTGAAAACTTGCTATGTACTGGTGATTTGTGATGTTATTCTGCATCGGCTTATGATGGTCGAGCTGTTAACGCAGCGGGCCCCCATCGTCTAGAGGCCTAGGACTCCGCCCTTTCACGGCGGCAACACGGGTTCGAATCCCGTTGGGGGTACTTCAGCCGCAAGGTTGAAACACAAAAACATATGGCCCTGTGGCGCAGTTGGTTAGCGCGCCGCCCTGTCACGGCGGAGGTCGCGGGTTCAAGTCCCGTCAGGGTCGCCATGTTTGAAGAGTCGGAACGGAAACGTTCCGGCTCTTTTTATTTTGTCCAACCTGCCTACATGAAGAGGTGAAGTGGCGTCGAAAAATATGGTTTGTGCTGGCGATTTGCTTGTGTTCGAGAGCTCTGTGTAAAGTATCGACTCGTGCAAGCGACCGTGTAGCGGCCGTGAGTACGAAATTGAATAAGGCCCTGTGGCGCAGTTGGTTAGCGCGCCGCCCTGTCACGGCGGAGGTCGCGGGTTCAAGTCCCGTCAGGGTCGCGAACAGCACTTGTGTTGTTCTGGCCAGATAGCTCAGTCGGTAGAGCACACGCCTGAAAAGTGTGGGGTCGCCAGTTCGATCCTGGCTCTGGCCACACTCCAACCCCTTCACTGCGGTGGAGGGGTTTTGTGTTTCTGTCCCCGAGGATTGGAGCGTTGATTTGTCGCAGCACGACGCAGTACAGCCCGAGCTGAAGAGGAATGACCAGGAGTCCCGCTACGAGATATTTGTCGACGGGCAATTGGCCGGGTTTGCCACGTACGCTGACGTCGACGGTGCGCGGGAGCTGCCACATACGGTGGTGGACCCGAAGTTCCGCGGCCAGGGCCTCTCGAAGCCGCTGATGCAGTTCGCGCTTGACGACGCCCGCTCCGAGGGTCTCAACGTTATTCCGACGTGCCCCGCTGTGGCGCGCTACATTGCGCAGAACCCGGAGTACGCGGACCTCGTCAAGTAGCGCGGATTAGATGACGTAGCTGCCCGGGTCGAAGTACTTGTCGGGGTCGACGAGGTGCTTTGTTTCGCACTCTTGGCGCTCCCTGACCTTGGCAGGAATGCCGACGGCGATGGAGTTCGCCGGGATCGATTTTGTGACGACGGCATTCGCCCCAACCGCTGTGTTGTCTCCGATTGTGATGGGGCCGAGGACCTTCGCCCCGGCACCGATGGTGACGTTGTTGCCGATGGTGGGGTGGCGCTTCGTCTGTGTAAGCACCTGTCCGCCGAGCGTTACGCCGTGGTAGAGCATGACGCCGTCGCCGATTTCGGTGGTCTCACCGATGACGATGCCCATGCCGTGGTCGATGAAGAAGCGTCGGCCGATGGTGGCGCCGGGGTGAATCTCAATACCGGTGAAGAACCGGTTGGCCTGGGCGAGCACACGCGCGGGCCCTTTCAGGTTGCGTTGCCACATCCAGTGGCACACGCGGTGAGTCCAAATGGCGTGGAGTCCGGAGTAGACGATGGCGTTCTCGAGGTCGCCTCGCGCCGCCGGGTCGTGGTCCCTCGCGTTGGCAAGGTCCTCGCGGATCATGTGAATCACGCGGATGGCCGTTTTGATCATGTGGCGATCCTATCAACGACCACCCGCGGGGTGGCGTCGTGCCCGTTGGGTCTAGTCGCGGATGTCTTCGTAGAGCACGGTGGAGACGTAGCGCTCGCCGAAGTCCGGAATGATCACGACGATCGTTTTGCCTTCGTTCTCGTCGCGGGCGGCGAGTTCGAGCGCCGCCTTGAGGTTTGCGCCCGCCGAGATGCCGCCGAGGACACCGTCCTTCAGCGCAAGTTCGCGTGAGGTGGCGACGGCGTCTTCGTTTGAGACTGTAATAATCTCGTCGATGACGTTGCGGTCGAACGTGCCAGGGATGAAGTTCGCACCGAGGCCCTGAATCTTGTGCGGGCCTGCCTCGCCGGTGGACAGCAGTGGGGAAGCAGCTGGCTCGACTGCGACGGCCTTGACGGATTCCTTCTGCTCTTTGAGGTACTTCGCGGAGCCAGAGATCGTGCCACCTGTGCCGACACCGGCAACCACAATGTCGACCTCCCCATCAGTGTCGTTCCAAATCTCGGGGCCGGTGGTCTCGTAGTGGACCTGCGGGTTGGCTTCATTTTCGAACTGGCTGGCCAGGATTGTGTTTTCCGTCGTCTCGACGATCTCGTTCGCCTTATCGACGGCCCCCTTCATGCCTGCCGCGCCTGGCGTCAATACGATCTCTGCCCCGTACGCGCGAAGGACCACGCGACGCTCCTGCGACATTGTCTCCGGCATGGTCAGGATGACTTTGTAGCCCTTCGCAGCGCCGGTGAGCGCGAGTGCGATGCCGGTGTTGCCCGATGTCGCTTCCACGATGGTGCCGCCTGGCTTCAGTTCGCCGGAGGCTTCCGCCGCGCGGACGATAGCGTCACCAATACGGTCCTTGACGGAATTTGCCGGGTTGTAAAACTCAAGTTTTGCTAGGACGCGTGCCTTGAGCCCGTCAGTGATGCCGTTGAGCTCTACGAGCGGCGTATTGCCGATGAGGTCCAATACTGACTTTGCGATCTTTGCCATGAAAATAACTCCTTTACCTGTATGTTTCGCTTACGTTGCGTTCTTGTTGCGCGATTATACACTCGCGACATGAACCAGCTAGTCTTTGTCAAATAGACCGATTTGTTCACCTACTTCCGGGGTTGTGTTTCTGTGAATGTGTGGCAAGTGCAAAGTTTGGCTACCCCCGAAAACGCGTTATGATGAAAGGGCTTTGAGTCAAGTTCGACAAGCAGTGTCCCTAAACAGGGGACACTCGAACGGGTGGAAAGCGAGAGATCATTGACCGACGCACAGTGCCTTAAGGAAGACGACGACGCCATCCGGGCAGCGTTGACCACGCTGAAAACCGCAACCGGTATCCCCGTAGCCATGTATGGCACCCTTCTGGCAGATAACCGTTTGCAGATCACGCAATGGATCGGACTACGCACTCCAGCTCTGCAGGAGCTTGTCATTGAGTCAGGTGCCGGTGTAGGTGGAAGGGTCGTCGCTACGCGCCGCGCGGTGGGTATTTCCGACTACACACGCGCGAATGTCATCTCCCACGAGTACGACAAGCAGATTCAAGACGAAGGCCTGCACTCCATCGTTGCAGTCCCGGTAATTACCCAGCGCGAGATCCGTGGCGTCCTTTACGTGGGTGTGCACTCGCCGGTGCGTTTGGGCGACAAGGTGATTGAAGAGGTTGCTATGACGGCTCGCTGTCTCGAGCAGGACCTCGCGGTCAATACCGCCCTGAGGCAGGGCGACGGCGCGCGCGCCGGACAGAAGACGGGTCGCGTTATGAACAGTGCGGAGTGGGAGCAGGTTCGCTCCACGCACTCGAAGCTGCGCATGCTGGCAAATCGTGTGGGCGATGAGAATCTTCGCAAGGAAATCGAGCAGCTGTGTGACCAGATGGTTTCCCCGGTGCGCGTGAAGCAGACGACGAAGCTTTCTGCCCGTGAACTCGACGTTCTTTCCTGTGTTGCGCTCGGCCATACCAATGTTGAAGCCGCGGCCGAGATGGGTATCGGTGCCGAGACGGTGAAGTCCTACCTCCGCAGCGTGATGCGCAAGCTTGGGGCCCACACCCGCTACGAGGCCGTTAACGCAGCTCGTCGCATCGGGGCGTTGCCGTAACCGTTGTTGGGTACGCTGGGTTCCGTGAAAGAACGATTTTTAGTCTCTGGCGGTACCCGGCTTGAAGGCGTCGTAAAGGTAGACGGCGCCAAGAACAGCGTGTTGAAGCTCATGGCGGCAGCGCTGCTCGCCGAAGGTACAACAACGCTATTTAACTGCCCCGAAATTCTCGACGTCCCCCTCATGCGGGACGTCCTCGTCGGACTCGGCTGCTCCGTAGATATCGACGGCACCGTCGTCACCATCCACGCTCCTGCCGAGGTTTCTCCCCACGCCGACTTCGAAGCCGTCCGGCAATTCCGCGCATCCGTCGCGGTGCTTGGCCCGCTTGTCGCTCGCTGCGGTGAGGCCTATGTCGCCCTTCCTGGTGGCGACGCGATTGGGTCCCGACCTCTAGATATGCACCAGTCTGGCCTGGAGAAGCTCGGGGCGACGACACACATTGAGCACGGAGCCGTTGTTGCCCGCGCCCAGCAGCTGCACGGCGCAGACATCGCACTCGACTTCCCCTCGGTTGGTGCGACCGAGAACATCATCACCGCGGCAGTTCTTGCTGAGGGGCGTACTACACTCTCAAACGCGGCACGTGAACCGGAGATCGTCGACCTTTGCGACATACTCCGGGCCATGGGGGCGAAGATCGAGGGTGCGGGAACGTCGACAATTGTTATCGATGGCGTCCAAAAGCTGGAGCCGACGCAACACACCGTGGTTGGCGACCGGATTGTTGCCGGAACCTGGGCTTACGCAGCTGCAATTACTCAGGGCGATATCACGGTATCCGGCATTGCACCAGGTCACCTGCACCTTCCTTTGCAGAAGATCAAGCTGGCTGGCGCGCAGGTGGAGACTTACGACAACGGTTTCCGCGTACGCATGAACCAACGCCCCAAGGCCGTCGACTACCAGACCCTGCCGTTCCCCGGCTTCCCGACAGACCTGCAACCAATGGCGATTGCACTTTCCGCGGTAGCCGACGGCGTTTCAGTCATTACGGAGAACGTCTTCGAAGCGCGCTTCCGGTTTGTCGACGAAATGATGCGCCTCGGCGCTGACGCCAACATCGATGGCCACCATGTGGCTCTTCGTGGCGTTTCGACGCTCTCCTCCACGGATGTATGGAGCTCCGACATTCGTGCGGGCGCGGGACTCGTCCTCGCTGGCCTTGTCGCGGAAGGGCAGACCACGGTGCACGATGTCTACCACATTGACCGTGGTTACCCACGGTTTGTGGAGCAGCTCAATGAACTCGGTGCGAAGGTGCAACGAGTCAACGATGAGAACGCTTAAAAACCGGTCCCTCCCAGGCGATTTGTGTTGTTTGTTGGTTCGTGGTTAAGTTATCCCTCGTTGCCGACGAGCGGCCTGGCCGCTTGGAGGG
>NZ_JAGPYU010000007.1:0-104942 GCF_024453945.1 Corynebacterium sp. CCUG 61414 | reverse complement strand
ATCATCAGTGGAACCCCAGCTTAGGCGTGAGAAAAGGGTGGGCTGGACGCAGCTAAACACACACAAAATGTCCCTTATCGCGACACGCCGTAAAAACACACAAAATGTCCCTTAAGCCACAAAAAGTGGAAACGCCCACCGAAAGGTGGGCGTCGCAAATGCGGTACCGATTTTAACCCCGCACAGGCTTCTCTGCCCACGCTCGATACTTCCTATTTGCCTCCGCTACGCGTACACGCTGTTCTTCTACCCGTGGGCCGGCGGTTCCACCGCGTGTATCGCGCGAGCTCACAGCACCCTCAATCGTGAGCACGTCACGGACACCTGCGTTAAGTCGAGGGTCTACGCTCGCGAGCTCCTCATCTGTCAAGTCAATAAGGTTGATGCCTCGGGACTCCGCGATGCGTACGCATGCTCCGGAAGCTTCGTGCGCCTCTCGGAATGGCACACCCTGGCGAACCATCCACTCTGCCAAATCGGTAGCAAGCGTGAATCCCGCAGGTGCAATCTCACGCATTCGATCACCATGGAACTTGAGAGTCGAGACCAACCCGGTAAACGCTGGCAGAAGAATGTTGAGCTGGTTTACGGAATCGATTACCGGCTCCTTGTCTTCTTGCAAATCGCGGTTATACGCGAGAGGCTGCGCCTTAAGAGTGGCCATCAATCCGGTAAGGTTGCCGATTAACCTACCTGACTTGCCTCGGGCAAGCTCCGCAACGTCTGGGTTCTTTTTTTGCGGCATGATCGAAGAACCAGTCGACCATGCGTCGTCCAACGTGACGTAACCGAACTCTGGCGTCGACCAGGCGATAATCTCTTCCGCAAAGCGGGACACATCCACTGCAATCTGGGCTAGAACGTAGGCCGCTTCGGCTGCGAAATCACGCGAAGCTGTGCCGTCCAGTGAGTTGTCGGTTGCTTCATAGAAGCCAAGTTCTTCCGCAATCGCCTCCGGGTCTAGGTGCAACGAAGAACCCGCCAAAGCGCCAGAGCCGTACGGCGACACAGCCAACCGCTTGTCCGCATCCTGAATCCGCTCCAAGTCACGCAACAGCGGGTGTGCGTGAGCGAGCAACGAGTGTGCGAGCAAAATAGGCTGCGCAGCCTGGAAGTGGGTCTTACCCGGCATGATGATATCGGGATGTGCAGCCGCCTGTGCAACGAGAGCATCGATGAGATCCGTAATGTGCAGAGCAACACCGCGCAGGGCATCACGAACCCACATCCGGAACATCGTTGCCACCTGGTCATTCCGCGAGCGCCCTGCACGCAGGCGCCCTCCTACCTCAGGACCTACTCGGTCGATCAGGCCGCGCTCCATTGCGCCGTGAACATCTTCGTCCGTCGGTTCGGGAACAAACGCACCACTTGCAACGTCTGCGCCGAGTTGCTCAAGCCCCTCGAGCATGGTCTTCAGGTCTTCGTCCGAAAGAAGTCCTGCACGGTGCAAGACTTTTGCGTGAGCTTTCGATGCCAATACATCATAAGGCGCAAGCACCCAATCGAAGTGCGTCGATACGCTCAGCGCGAACATCGCCTCAGAAGGGCCGCCAGAAAACCGACCGCCCCACAGCGCGCCTTCATTCGTCTTATGCTGCTGCATAACTTCCAAAGCTCCCTGCTATTTCGCTTCGCGATCGCGCTTGTTCGCGATCTGCGATGACAAACCATGCAAACGGACGAAGCCCTTAGCGTAGGTCTGGTCGAAAGTGTCGCCTGTGTCGTACGTTGCGAGGTTGAAGTCGTACAGGGAGTGGTTGGAGCGGCGGCCATTGACCACTGCCTTACCTGCATGCATTTCCATGCGGATGTCCCCAGTGACGTGCTCCTGTGTCGACTCGATGAACGCATCCAGGGAGCGCTTGAGCGGACCGAACCAAAGACCGTCGTACACTTCCTCCGACCAGCGCGCGTCGATAAGTCGCTTGTAGCGAGCCAGCTCGCGCTCAATCGTAACGTCCTCGAGCGCCTTGTGCGCCGTAATCAGAGCGACCGCGCCTGGCGCTTCGTAAATCTCACGGGACTTAATGCCAACCAAGCGGTCTTCGACCATATCCAGACGACCGATGCCCTGCGCACCAGCGCGACGGTTCATCTCTTCGATTGCTTCCAACATCGTTACCGGGCGGCCGTCGATTGCAACCGGCTTGCCTCCCTCGAACGAGATAATGACTTCGTCAGGCGCATTGCCCATCGAAGGGCTTTCCGTGTAAGCGTATAGATCCTTCGTCGGCGCGTTCCAGAGGTCCTCCAAAAAGCCTGTCTCTACCGCGCGCCCCCAAACGTTTTGGTCAATCGAGAATGGCGAAGCTGCCGACTGCTCAATTGGCAGGTCCTTTCCTTCTGCGTACGCAATCGCCTTATCGCGTGTCCACGCAAAATCGCGAGCAGGCGCAACAATTTCCAGATCTGGGTCCTGGTTCAGGAATCCAACCTCAAAACGAACCTGGTCATTGCCTTTACCGGTGCAACCGTGTGATACGTGAGTGCCACCGTGCTCCTGTGCGGCCTTCACAAGGTGCTTTACGATCAACGGGCGGGAAATTGCTGACACCAACGGGTACTCACCCATGTACATACCGTTCGCCTTGATGGTTGGCAGGCAGTAGTCCTCAGCAAATTCATCTTTCGCATCGATAACGATGGATTCCACAGCACCGCAATCTAATGCGCGCTGACGTACGGACTCCATATCTTCGCCGCCCTGGCCAAGGTCGAGTGCTACTGCAATGACTTCGCCATTAAGCATTTCGCCGAGGTAGGAAATCGCAACAGAGGTATCGAGCCCGCCTGAGTATGCGAGTACAACACGGTTAGTCATGGATCAAAGCTCCTTGTGTTTCTAGATCATATTCTGCACTGCGGTACATAGTATACCTAGCGCGGGGTTTGTGCTTGCTTCGGCGTCACTTACGCCTTTGTATTGCGTCCAAATACCTGCTGGGCTAGGTCACCGCCCTTAAGCGGATCTCGGGCGAGAACAAAAATCGTATCGTCACCAGCGATACAGCCTACTACCTGCTCCAAACCGACTCTGTCTATATAGCTAGCCAGATATTGTGCAGCTCCAGGTGGAGTTCGCAGTACAGCCATATTCGCAGAATGGTCAACAGAGACGACGAGTTCCTCGATCATTCGACGAAGTTTCTCACGTGGGCCTGTATGCAAGGCATCAAAAGCCTCGGCATCGGAGTTCACCGTGTAATATGCACGGCCTCCGTCGCTTGGCCGCACTTTCTTTGCTCCCAGCTCATCAAGATCACGGGACAGGGTTGCCTGCGTAATCTCGATACCCTCGTCTTGCAAAAGCTCGGAAAGCTGGATCTGAGAAGACACTCGCGTGCTCACAAGTATCTCCAGAATCCGAGCTTGTCGCGCAGTTCTTGAGACAGTTTGGGTCATTATTGGTGCTCCAACAACCAGGTCAACAACGCCTTTTGGGCGTGAAGACGATTTTCAGCTTCATCGAAGACTCGCGACTGCGGCCCATCGATTACTTCTGCGGTCACTTCGTTTTCACGATACGCCGGTAGGCAGTGAAGAAATATCGCATTATTACCGGCCATTTGCATAATTCCACTATTTACTTGGTATGGCAAGAACGGAGTGCGTCGATCTTTTCCATCTCCCTCCATGCCCATTGACACCCAAGTATCCGTGATAACCACGTCTGCTCCAGCTACCGCAGCAACATCGCTGGTAACCGTGACTGTCGCACCTGTCTGGCTTGCACGATCACGCGCACGGTCCACAAACCGCTGCTCCGGATGAAACTCCGGAGGCGCGATGATCGCGATGTCTACCCCCGCAGTTGCGAACCCAATCATGTAGGAGTTGGCCATATTGTTAGCGCCATCTCCCAAATACACAGCTTTCAGGCCGTGGAGTCCCGCCGGCCCCTGCTCAGGACAAAAGGTTTCGACGATTGTTTGCAGATCCGCAAGAATTTGGCACGGGTGCAGGTCATCGGAAAGCGCGTTAACAATCGGAACCTGTGATGTCTCCGCCATCTGGAGCAAATTGTCGTGGGCATACGTCCTCCAAACGATTGCTTCGACGTATCGCGAAAGCACCGCCGCCGTATCTTGGTAGGACTCACCCTTGCCCATTTGTGCATTCTGAGTTTCGACAACAATCGCGTGCCCACCCAGCTGTGCAATCCCTGTATCGAAGGAGAACCGCGTGCGCGTGGAGGTCTTGTCGAAAAGTACCGCAACAGACTTCGGCCCTTCGAGAGGTCGGTGCGCATAAGGGTTCTTTTTCATCTCTGCGGCAAGCGTGAGCACTTGCGCTTGTTCCTCTGGCGTCAAGTCATCGTCTGCGAAAAAGTGCCGAACTGAGTTCACCATGCTGTTTACTTCCTATTTCTGCGTTATGATTGCTGCAAAATATGCGGACGTCTCCCCTATTGTATTTTCAAAGCCTCCTGGACGTTCGCTTTTCGACGCCCACTTTCCCCTTACATAGGCTCCAAAAACGTCCGCACTGTTGCTGTACCGACGCCACGAGTTCCTAGATCCAGCGTAATAGTCACGTGTTCGTCGTAGTCAAGCACCCGGCTTGTCAAGAGCGGAGTGATTCCCTGGCAGAGCTGTGTTCCATTGACGTTGATCTCCAGTGCCTCAGCATCTAGGCACACTTTTGTCTTCCCCGCAATCGCGAGTGCGCGTGGCCAGTCCGGAGCACCACTGAGTAGCGACTCTCGAAAACGTCCGTCACATGCTACGGCTTGTGCTGCGATGCGTGCCTCTTCATCATTTGCAGCGCCAGCTACGGCAAGCGTCAATTTCTTGGTCGCGCTTCCCTGGTTGACCAAAAGCTGCTCCACCAATGCCTCGCAAACCGCAAGCACTGCCTCATCCAACTGAGTTTGGTTGGGGGTGACCTGGCTCGCACCAGATGCGAGCAACAACACCGTATCGTTCGTTAGCGGGGCTGTAGATCGATCAAGCGTATTAAACGTAGTTTCCATAGCCCGTCGCAATGCCTTTTCGAGTGAAAAGGCCGGTACAAGCGCATCTGTGGTGAGGCACCCCAGTACTGTGTCTAGTGTTTCCTGTGAATTTCCAGCCCCCTGGGAAATGCCCCCGACACTCCAAGCTCCACAGCTCACGCCTGCTTGATTGATCGTTCCTTGGGTTGACGCTATTGCGGCCGCAGCCGATTCAGCGTGCGCAGGGGTATCTCCCAGATCCGTGGCGAGTTTGGCTAACCCAGTTTTCACACGCTCCATTGGCAAAGGCACTGCGAACTGTCCCTTCGCGCAGACTGCGACCCGGTCTTCTGGGACTCCAATCTCTTGGGATACGCGCTTCTGAATCTCACGAGTGTCCGCATCCCCCGTTGAACCGTTGAACGCATTAGCGTTGCCTGATGTTAAAACAACTGCGTTCACAGCATGCGAGCGCATAACTTCGCGCGTAGCTCGAACAGGCGAGGCGCAGACCCGACTATCTGGAAACACCGCTGCTGCGTTCCAAGCAGGTCCCTGATTAACAATGAGCGCCAGATCATGCCCCTCGCCTTCGCGTATTCCCGCGTGAAGACCTGCAGCCACAAATCCCTTAGGGGTGAGAACGGTCTGTTGTGGCATGGTTTTATGGCTCCTTTACGGGTGTAGACGCTTGTGGCTACGGAGTCCCATCCTGCCAGACAAATGGCAAGCTCGTGCCGATTCAAGATACATGCATTCCTAAAACGACAGCAGGCAGGACGCCGCTCACTGCGATGTCCTGCCTGTCAGCAGCAAAAGTAACCTACGCCCTCATCGTGGCATTAAATTCCTGTTTCGCTGCCTCAGCCGCAGCTAAACGCCCTTCCGACGCTTCGTCTTCAGTGAGCGTTCGGTCATCCGCACGGAACAAGAGTCCAAATGCGAGCGACTTCTTGCCTTCGCCGAGGGACTCAGAACGATAGACGTCAAACAGCGTTACATTTTCCAATAACGGCCCGGCGTGTTCTGCTACGGTCTTTCGCACGCTTTCGGCCGGTGTCGAGTCGTCCACGACCAATGCAAGGTCCTGGTGAACTGCCGGGTACGCAGACAGCTTCGGAGCGGGCAGGTGAGCACTCTGTGGCAATGCCGAAAGGTCCATCTCCATTGCGCAAACTCGTGCAGGTAAGCCACATTCTTCCAGAATCTGCGGGTGTAGTTCACCTGCGTGACCAACAACTTGGCCGTCGACCAGCAACTCTGCGCAGCGTCCCGGATGCCATGGTAGGTAGTCTGCTGCCCGGACCTCGAGCTCTATCCCGGCTGTCCGCGCCACTATCTGCGCAGATTCAACAGCATCAGCCCACGAGTACATTCGCGAATCGCCCCAAGGCCCCTCTACTTCGGCATCTCCGACGCCAACAGTTGCAACATGCAGCGGCTGCTTCGGCAATGAGTTCACCACTGCTGCCAGGGTCTCTTCGTCCGGGCGGTGATCAACGCTTGGCATTGGTGTTTCAGATTCCCCGCCGATAGCTACCTGTGCAACTGAGTAAATCGACACGTCATGCTGACCGCGGGCCGCATTTTTCGCTAGTGCCTCGAGCATTGCGGGCAAGAGTGTCGTAGCGAGTACGGCGTAGTCGCTATCCAGAGGATTCTGAACAGACACGGTTGCGCGGCGGGCATCGTCCTTGCTCAGGCCCCAGGCGTCGAAAAGACCCGTGGCCATAAACGGTGTAGGAATAATCTCTGCGTAACCTGAGTACGCAAGAGCATGCGTCACTGCACGACGACGCTTTTGCGTTGCAGTCAGGCCACGTCCCCCCTTCGGCGTCGGAAGAATCGATGGAATAGCGTCAAGCCCTTCGAGCCGAACAATCTCTTCTACAAGCTCTACTGGGACCGTAAGGTCATTCCGCCAGGAAGGTGGCGTCACAATGAAATTGCCACCACTTTCTTCAACGCCGCACCCGACTTCATGTAGCCGCTGAGAAATGGTCTCTTCAGAGTACTTGACGCCGATCAATGCCGAAGGGAACGTTTTCGCCATAGAGATCTCAGTTCGCTGATGCACCTCACCCACCAACGTACGACCTGCTGCAACCTTGCCCCCGGCAAAGCTCGTCAGCAGCTCACAAGCTACATCCAACGCTACCTCCACCAGTGCCGGATCGACTCCACGCTCAAATCGACGGGAGGCTTCTGAGCTCAGTTTGTGGTGACGAGCAGTACGCGCAACCGTAAGTTCATCCCAAGTTGCTGCTTCGAAGTAAACATTCTTCGTGGTTTCCGAAATTTCTGAGGTCGTGCCACCCATGACGCCAGCCAGAGACTGAATTCCAGAGTCATCAGAAATGACTACATCGGAAGCGCGAAGGGTTCGCATTGTATGATCCAGTGTTTCGAATTCAGTGCCCTCTTCCGCATTATGGATGCGAAGCGCGCCAGAGATTGTATCTGCGTCAAAGGCGTGCATCGGCTGACCGAGCAGCAACATTACGAAGTTCGTAACATCGGTTGCGCCGTTCACTGGACGGATGCCGCTGAGTATGAGCTCGCGCTGCATCCAAAACGGCGACGCCGCTTCGGGGTCGATGCCTTCCACCTTTCGCAGCCCGAAGCGCTTCGTAGCGGTGTCCGGCTCTACGGTGACGTCGAGAAGGGAACCTGCTGGCGCAGGAACTGCAGAAATATCGATGCCGGCGATGTCAGGCTGCTGAGCTGGGTCGACAAAAGCGATGTCGAATGCCGACGCAAGCTCTCGCATTAGGCCACGCGCCGACAAAGCGTAACCACGATCCGGAGTGACGTTCACTTCGAAGATAGTGTCGTCGAGATCCAGAACTTCCCGCGCATCAGTGCCAGGGGCGCCGATTTCATCGCTAAGAGTAATGATGCCAGCACTCTTCGCGGTCAGACCGAGCTCCGCCGCTGACGCCATCATCCCGTTAGAGATATGCCCGTAAGTCTTTCTCGCAGAAATAGCGAAATTACCCGGAAGAACGCACCCCGGAAGCGCGACAACTACCGTGTCGCCAACAGTAAAGTTACGTGCACCGCAAATAATGCCCTGCGGCTCACCCGTGCCATTCGCCTGTCCCACGTCAACCTGGCAGTAACGAATCGGCTTCTTGAACTCGGTGAGCTCTTCAATTTCAAGGACCTTGCCGAGCACTAGGGGACCCTCGGTTTTTTCAATCGGGGCGTAGCCTTCAGTCTCAAAACCGACGCGAACGAAGCCTGCGTCCATCTCTTCGTCAGTGACAGACCAACCAGTATTGCCCGCCTGTTGCAGAAGGGTGGTGAGGAAATTTTTTGAAATCAGCATGTCATTAACTCCTTTAAGCCTGCACACCAAATGGGACGGTGAAACGGATATCGCCTTCGACCATGTCACGCATGTCTGACAAGCCGTTACGGAACTGGAGAGTACGTTCAAGGCCCATCCCGAACGCAAAGCCTGAGTACTCATCCGGATCAATGCCTACTGCGCGAAGCACGTTCGGGTTCACCATGCCGCAGCCACCCCACTCGATCCAGCCAGCACCACCCTTTTTATTTGGGAACCAAACGTCTACCTCAGCAGATGGCTCGGTGAAGGGGAAGTAATTGGTACGCATACGCGTCTTCGTCTCTGGCCCGAACAGCGTCTTCGCAAGGTGGTCGAGTGTGCCACGCAAATGAGCCATAGTCAGGCCTTTATCGACGGCAAGACCCTCAATCTGGTGGAAAACTGGGGTGTGCGTTGCGTCAAGTTCATCGGTGCGGAATACCCTGCCAGGGCAAGCAATGTACACAGGCACATCACGGTCAAGCATCGTTCGAACCTGGACAGGCGAAGTATGCGTGCGCATCACCTGGCGGGAACCAGGTTTACCAACGTAAAAGGTGTCCTGCAGCGTCCTCGCCGGGTGATCCGGAATGAAGTTCAGTGCATCAAAATTAAAGTATTCGGCTTCGATTTCTGGCCCTTCGGCGATCTCCCACCCCATGCCGATAAAGATATCTGCGATCTGCTCACTCAACGTTGTGATGGGGTGCATCGCGCCCAGCTGAGAACGACGTGTCGGTAGAGTTACGTCGACAGCCTCTGCTTTCAATTGAGCCTCGCGGTACTCGGCTTCACGCACCGCGTGAAGTTTGGCATACGCCTTCTCTACACGGCCTCGGGCCACATTCACTGCCCTACCAGCGTCTTTACGGTCTTGCTTTGGCAACGAACCGAGTGCACGCCGAGCCTGAGGGATGTAGGCTCGGTCGCCCAAGTGCTGCTTGTGAGCCTCTTCTAACGCCTGCAGGTCTGCAGCTGCTTCAAAATCCGAAATTGCAGCTTCTGCTGCCGCATTGAGTTTCTCTTCTGACAATTCGATTCCACTATTTTCCGACACACTCGGTCCTTCCGATTACGCTTTGTAGTAAAGGTTGTAAAGCCGTTAAAACGAAACTAAGCATACCTGTCGCTTCAAACACGACACATATAACTAAAGCTCTTGTTGCGCCATCTTTGCTTTGGCAGTTTCCCAAAGACACATTGCTGACGCTGTTGCAAGGTTCAGCGACTCTGCAGATCCCTGAATCGGGATTGATACCCGTACATCAGCACGATCTGCAATAGCTGTTGACAATCCGTGTGCTTCGTTTCCGAACAGCCAAGCAATCGGGGCAGAAAGCAGATCACTTGTTTTCTCAAGGGATACCTCGCCGTCGATAGTCGTCGCCACTGTCTGAAGCCCTGCTGCTTTTAGCTGGCCAAGGACGTCCTGGGTATTGCGCTCGCGTGCCACAGGTAAGTGAAACAACGAACCTGCTGAGGCCCGCACAGCCTTGCCCGACTCAGGATCGACGCAGTCGCCGGCAAATATGACAGCATCCGCCCCGCACACGTCAGCAATGCGAATCATCGTGCCTGCGTTACCCGGATCGTTAGTATCAACCCCGACCACAACAAAAGAAGGCTTACCGCGAAGAGCTGCCCCGACTGACCACAACACTGGCTTGCAAACAGCAAAAATACCAGTGGTGTTTACAGTGTCGCTCAAGTGCTTCGCTGCGATATCTGTAATGACATGAACATATACATCCATATATTCTGCGGTAGTCACAACGTCAGCAAAGGCTTGTGACGCATGTTCTGTCACGAAGAGGTCAGTAGCCGCGCCCGTAGCTACGGCAGCCTCGACGCTGTTCACCCCTTCCACCAGAAAGCGGTTTGCTTTCTTGCGTCCTTTTGCGCGGAGCAGCTTCGCTGCATTCACGACTCGCGGGGTTCGTTCGGTGAAGGGCTGTGAAAAGTCAAGGGCCACGAAATTTCCTACTCCTGAATGTAAAAACCCGCCGCCAAGCGTTCACGCTTGCCGACGGGCTCCGTCCTAGTTCAACGTTCTAGGCAACTTATGCTGCATCAACTGGCGCATTTACGTCAGCTGGCAAGGCCTTCTTAGCGATCTCGCAGATAGCGGAGAAGGCTGCAAAGTCGTTCACTGCGAGCTCCGCGAGGATCTTGCGGTCAACCTCGACCTCTGCGAGCTTCAAGCCGTGAATGAGACGGTTGTAAGTGATGTCGTTCATACGGGCCGCGGCGTTGATACGCTGGATCCACAGCTTACGGAACTCACCCTTGCGCTTACGACGATCGCGGTAAGCGTAGGTCTGGGAGTGCAGCCACTGTTCTTTTGCCTTACGGTACAGGCGGGAGCGCTGGCCACGGTAGCCCTTTGCGGACTTCAGAATCGCGCGACGCTTCTTCTTGGCATTAACTGAACGCTTGACACGTGCCATGAGTCAATACTTCCTTTTCTTTCGTTCACCGGTTGTTTTAACTTGGGCAGTGCTTAGGACATGCCGAGGAGGCGCTTCATGCGCTTCACGTCGTTCTTAGCTACGTCGGTGGTACCCGAGAGCTTGCGACGACGCTTCGAAGACAGCTTCTCGTTCAGGTGGCGCTTACCAGCCTGCTCACGACGCAGCTTGCCCTTGCCGTTAACCTTGATGCGCTTTGCGGTGCCCTTGTGGGTCTTCTGCTTCATGTTGAAAGCCCTTCAGAGTTGAAAACTTGATCTACTTTTTGCCCTTGCGAGCAGGTCCGAATACCATCGTCATGTTTCGCCCGTCCTGCTTCGGACGGGACTCCACGACACCAACCTCTTGAATGTCGTCTGCAAGACGCTCGAGGAGGCGGTAGCCGAGTTCTGGGCGCGATTGCTCGCGGCCACGGAACATGATGGTGACTTTGACCTTGTTGCCCTTCTCTAGGAAGCGCTCCACATTGTTTTTCTTCGTCTGGTAGTCGTGCTCATCGATCTTAGGACGGAACTTCTGTTCCTTCACTACGGTCTGCTGCTGGTTCTTGCGGGCCTCGCGAGCCTTCTGATCCTGCTCATACTTGTATTTGCCGTAGTCCATGATCTTCGCCACGGGCGGCTTCGCCTTTGGCGCAACTTCGACGAGGTCAAGATCGGCCTCGTAAGCCAGTTTCCGAGCATCGTCGGTACGGACGATCCCTACCTGCTCGCCGGACGGGCCGACCAAGCGGACTTCCGGGACACGGATACGATCGTTAATCCGAGCTTCAGCGCTGATGAGAACTCCTAAAACATAGAAACCAATGTGTGATCGCTACCAGACCACCAGTGATTCTGCGCAAAAGCACAAAACCCGCGCTATTACTAATAACGCGGGAGCTTTCCGTAGGCAACCAAAAAATGCTTTGGCTACCTTGACCCGTATCCTGATCACTATTGACCGGCATGGGGTGGGATTCACTCCACTTGTGGCCCAGGCACCTTTGTAAAGAATGCTCTGGGCGGTAGTGGTGAGAACTTTAATACATGAAGTTTATTCAAGCAAATCATGCATTCAAGCTGGATCTATTGCAATATCTCCTTCAAGAAAGCACCTGTATGAGACTTGCCATTACGTGCTACGTCTTCTGGCGTTCCCTGCGCGACCACCGTTCCACCGCCTGATCCCCCCTCAGGCCCCATGTCAATCACCCAGTCCGCCGACTTGATAACGTCCAGGTTGTGTTCGATCACCAACACAGTGTTGCCCTTTTCCACCAGGCCATTCAGCACAAGCATGAGCTTACGAATGTCTTCGAAGTGCAGCCCCGTAGTGGGCTCGTCGAGGATGTAAATTGTTCGGCCGTTAGTTCGCTTCTGCAATTCTGCCGCCAGCTTCACCCGCTGTGCCTCACCACCGGATAGCGTTGTCGCAGCCTGCCCAAGACGTACATAGCCCAGGCCGACGTCTACAAGCGTGTTGAGGTATCGATGGATTGACTGAATTGGCTCGAAGAACTCAGCTGCTTCAGAAATCGGCATATCGAGAACTTCGGCAATGTTCTTACCCTTATAGCGCACTTCGAGGGTTTCACGGTTGTATCGTGCTCCCTGGCACACCTCACACGGGACGTATACATCCGGTAGGAAGTTCATCTCAATCTTGATAGTGCCATCACCACGGCACGCTTCACAGCGCCCGCCTTTGACATTGAACGAGAATCGGCCAGCCTTGTAGCCGCGAACCTTTGACTCTTGTGTTTCCGCGAATAGGTTGCGGATCTTGTCAAACACCCCTGTATATGTCGCGGGGTTTGATCGTGGTGTACGTCCGATGGGACTCTGGTCGACTTGGACAAGTTTATCGAGATGGTCAAGGCCACTGACTTTCTTTACCCGTCCCGGGACTTGTCGAGCTCCATTGAGCTCATTCTGGAGAGTCTTAGCCAGAATCTGGTTTACCAGCGTAGACTTGCCAGACCCAGATACCCCAGTAACAGCTACCAACACTCCCAGTGGAATATCCACTGATACGTTCTTGAGGTTGTTCTCTCGCGCGCCCTCAACTCTCAGCTTGCGGTCTGCGTCTACCGGTCGACGCTGATCCGGGACCTCAATCTTTTTCCTGCCCGCAAGGTAGTCTCCGGTAATGGAGTTCTCTACTTCACGGATACCGTCGGGTTCTCCCTGGTAGACCACTTCCCCGCCGTACTCTCCGGCGAGCGGCCCGATGTCTACCAACCAATCTGCCTCCCGGATTGTTTCCTCATCGTGCTCGACCACAACTAGCGTGTTCCCAAGGTCGCGAAGTTTCTTCAGAGTCTTAATCAGCCTCTGGTTATCCCGTTGATGCAAACCGATTGACGGCTCATCAAGCACGTACAGTACACCGGCAAGGCCAGACCCAATTTGCGTGGCCAGACGGATGCGCTGCGCTTCACCGCCCGACAGGGTGCCGGCTGACCGAGCTAGCGAGAGGTAACTCAGTCCTACGTCCAAGAGAAAGTGCAGTCGAGCTTGGATCTCTCGAAGTACCGCACCCGCGATCATTTCCTCGCGGTAACCAAGTACCAAATTATCAAGGTATTCGGACGCATCCTCAATGCTCAGTTCCGTAAGCCCGGCGATGGAGCGTTCACCATGCGTTGTTGAGTCGAGGCGAACGGCGAGAATCTCGGGCTTCAACCTAGCGCCCTTGCACGAAGGACACGGTACCTCTCGCGTATAAGCAAGCAGTCGGTCTTTCTGGGTATCGCTTTCGGCCTGCTCGAGCTTACGCTCCAGGTACCCAATGACGCCTTCATAAGCTGCGCTGAATGACCGCTGCCTGCCGTAGCGGTTCTTGTACCGCACGCTGATCTTGGTTTTGGAACCATTTACCAAATGCTTCTGCTGCGTTTTCGTCAGCGAGCTGAACGGAGCGTGAGCATCAAAGCCCTCCTCTTTTGCTAACGCTTCAATCAATTTGACGAAGTATCGCTTGTTCGGGCTGGAGTTCCATGGCTGGAAAGCATCAATTGCTGGTGCGTCTGGATCTGGAATAACGAGTTCTTCGTCAATCTTCTTCTGCGTCCCGAGACCGTCACACGTTGGACAGGCACCAAACGGTGAGTTAAACGAGAACGCGCGCGGCTCGTACTCCTCAACGTTAAGCTTGTGCCCGTTCGGGCACGCCATCTTTTCAGAGAAGATCTGGATCCGATCAGGGTTGCCCTCATCGAAGTCAACGAATTCGAAGCCAACGAGGCCGTCGGCAAGTTTGAGTGCTGTCTCCACTGAGTCGGTGAGACGCTGCTTTTGGCTTTGCTTCACTTGAAGGCGGTCCACTACCACCGAAATCGTGTGTTTGACCTGCTTCTCAAGCTTCGGTGGATCGCTGAGCTGGTACAACTCGCCGTCCACGCTCACTCGAGAGTAACCCTGAGCGGCGAGATCCTTAAACAAGTCAACGAACTCGCCTTTACGCTTTCGTACTACCGGGGCAAGGACTTGGAACTTGAGGCGCTCCTCCATCCCCAGCACGCGGTCCACAATTTGTTGCGGCGTCTGCCGTTCAATCACAGCGTCGCACTCTGGACAATGAGGAGTGCCAGCCCGCGAATAGAGCAGGCGAAGGTAATCGTAGATTTCGGTGATGGTACCTACAGTCGAACGGGGGTTACGGTTCGTCGATTTTTGGTCGATTGATACCGCGGGCGATAGTCCGTCAATGTAATCGACATCGGGCTTATCCATCTGTCCTAAGAACATCCGAGCATACGACGAAAGAGACTCAACGTATCGACGCTGTCCCTCCGCAAAGATCGTATCGAATGCCAGCGAGGACTTACCCGATCCAGACAGACCTGTAAATACGGCCATCTTGTCCCTCGGCAGAGACACATCGACGCCCTTCAGGTTGTGTTCTCTTGCTCCACGTACAACAAGACGGTCAGCCACCTAGATACCTCTTCCAGAAGATCGGTTCATTTTGTTCCGAACATACCAGCGTATACCACTTCGGTAATCACTGTTCTGGCGAAGAAAGAATTGACTAGGGTAGGCACCATGAATTCAGGATCAACTCCACTGCCCCAAATAACACTGCACCAAGTTTCCGTCGGCTCGATGGACAACAACTGCTATCTCCTCTGCGCAGATGGCCAGGGCCTGCTTATCGACGCCGCTGACGACGCGTCGGCTATCCTCGCCATGGCCGAACTGGCCGGAGTCAAGATCACGGATGTATTAACGACGCATCGCCACCACGATCACGTGCGTGCATTGGCTGCAGTCCTAGAAGCAACGGGCGCTACACACTGGGCACCGTTCCTCGAGGTACCTGCCCTGCCTGCTCCTGTCGACCGCGAACTCCACGACGGCGACTCGATTTCGTTCGCAGGCCACGAGCTCCCAGTGGTAATTCTGCGTGGACATACCCCAGGTGGCGCAGCCGTGCACGCCGACCTCAAGGGGGTGCCTAACCTCTTTGTCGGTGATTCCCTTTTCCCTCGTGGGCTTGGGAAAACAAATTCCGAAGGCGACTTCGTGCGACTCTTCCGCGATGTCAAAGAAAAACTCTTCGACGCATATCCGGATGAGACAATTGTGTGGCCGGGCCATGGTAAATCCACTACGCTTGGTACAGAGCGTCCAGATTTAGATGTTTGGTGGAACCGTCGCTGGTAAAAGCGTAATCCGAATGTCGGACGTCACATAGAACGTATATACAGCGACCGGTACGTTGCGAAAAGAAAAGAGGAATGCATTTATGATTCGAAAACTCGCAAGGCCAATGCTCGCGTCCGTCTACATCGTTGACGGTGTTCAGACGCTGCGTGACCCAAATGCCAATAAAGAAAGCACGAAGGCGCTTTTAGATAAGGTCCGCGGTGCCGTTCCGAGCGAGTACCGTGGTCTGATCCCGAGCAACCCGAAGACGGCCGCTCAGGTCGTTGGTGGCATTAAAGCAGGTGCAGGCAGCCTCTTCGCCATTGGCAAGCTGCCACGCACTTCCGCTGCACTGCTCGCTGCGACTGCAATCCCCTCGATTATCGGCCGTAATGCCTTCTGGGAGGCTGACGAGGCGAATGAGAAGCAGCGTCGTCAGACTGGCGCGCTGACCGATGTCGCTCTCGCCGGTGGTGTGCTCCTCGCGACTGTGGACACTGCTGGCAAGCCAGGGCTGCAGTGGCGCGCCCAGCAGGCTGCCCGCACCGCGAAGAAGAACGTACAGCAGGCACTGCCTACCCAGTCTGAGACCGAAAAGGCTCTGGGTAAAGCAAGTAACTGGCTGTCCGATACTGCAGATCAAGTGGTCGACTACGTCGATAACAACAAGGATGACTGGAAGAAGCAGGCCTCTAAGTTTGCGGACCAGGCATCTGACGCAGCTGAGGGCTTCTGGCAGGATGCGCGCAAGCAAACCTCCTCGTTCCTCTCTGATGCGGGTGACTGGATGGAGGATGTTTCCGATAGCGCTCAAGACACCTACAAGGACTTGAAGCCAAGCAAACTCCAGCAGTTCAAGGCAAAGCGCAAGGTCAACAGCGTTGTTGGGGATCTCCAGGACAAGCTGGAGAGCCTCGAGCCAAGCAAGTTGGACCAGTTCAAGGCAAAGCGCAAGGTAAAGAAGAGCACCGCGAAGCTGCAGGACCGTGCCCAGGACGCGGTTGACTCCCTGCAGGATGCCTTCGACAACTTGGATGTTGCGCCGTCAAAGTGCAAGCAGTGGAAGTGGAAGCGTAAGGCTAAGAAGGCCGAAAAGCGCGCGAACAAGCTGGTAAAGAAGGTTCAGAAGAAGCTCAGCTAATCTGACTTTCTGTAGTACACCCCGTGGCCGCATAGTTGTGGTTACGGGGTGGCTTTTACTTTGAAGGAGATTATGTTCACCGTGTCAGAGCAAGAGGTTGCTCGCGAACAGCACTACGTCGACGGTCTATTTTCTCGTCTTGACGATGAAGTATCGAAAGCCCAAGCCAAACTGGAAGCGGTGCAACGAGATGTCGACCCTGACAACCCAGATTCTGATGCGCTCGTCCGGCGCGAAACCGAATATCATGGGCTGAATGCAAAACTCGATGCACTCAACCTGGCAGAAGTTGGCTTAGTTTTTGGCCGAATTGATGTGGAGGACGAGTCTCCGGAGAATCTAGTCCCTAACAGCGACAATCTTGACCGACGCTATATAGGCCGGATGGGCATCGACGCCCCCGAAGACAAGTACCGGACGCTCCTCATCGATTGGCGGGCGCCCATGGCACGGCCGTTTTACCTCGCGACGACGGCGCACCCTTCAGGCGTGCAAACCCGGCGAAACATCCGTATGAGGGGTCGCACGGTGGAAACCATTGACGACGAGGTCCTCTCCGGCACAGGTACGGGTGTTGAAGCCTCGGGTGTCGGATCCGAGGCTGCGCTGCGGCGCGCCATGAATCGGCCACGCACTGCGCACATGCAATCCATCGTTGAGACAATCCAGCGTGAACAGGATGCCGTCATTCGTGACGCTACGCGTGGAGTGATGGTTGTCGAGGGTGGTCCAGGTACTGGCAAGACTGCAGTCGCTCTCCATCGTGTTGCGTATCTGCTCTATACTTGGCGAGCGCAGCTGGCGAAGACCGGCGTCTTGGTTCTTGGCCCCAATACCGTCTTTTTGGACTACATCTCGCGAGTTCTTCCGGAGCTCGGCGAGACCGGCGTAGTGCTTTCCACCATCTCAGACTTAATCCCCGGTTTTACCCCGGAAGGTAGCGAGTCGCTTGCTGCACGGGAAGTCAAAGGCTCGATTGAGATGGTCACGATTCTCAAGCGGGCTGTGCAGTCATATGAGACGGTTCCGGAGCGCGCGGTAACCCTTTCAATTGAGAACGTTCCTGTCGCTGCGACGCCGGCCATGGTTAAGGCAGCCAGAACCAAAGCACGACGGTCACGTCGTCCTCATAATGAAGCACGAGCCGTGTTTGCGGAACATCTTTGCGAACTTCTTGCGCAAGCACTTGCCAACACCATTGGTGCGGACCCTCTAGGCGGTGAGAATCTGTTATCTGCTGCGGACGTCGATCAGTTCCACGATGACCTGGCTGAAGAATCCCAGGTCCGAGAGTTTATTGACGCCCACTTCCCTACTCTGTCGCCTGCAGAAGTACTACGCAATCTGCTTGAAGACCGCGACGCAATCGCAGCTGTCGCGTATGACTACGACGACTACACACAAGATGCCCTCTTTCGGGAGCCTGGTGCGGCAACGGCCCCGTCGGATGCTGCGTTACTCGACGAGCTGTCGATTCTTATTGGTAGTAGCCCAGCGGAGGGTATTCGTGACTCCGATGACGATGCGTGGCAACAGCAGGTGGCCGAGGCAGAGGACGCGTTGGACGTCTTGGCTTCATCCGAGTCCACTGACAACGATGACGACCAGTTCGAGGCTGAGATCCTTTCTGCGTCAGACGTCATTGATGCGGAAACGCTCGCGCAGCGCCAGGCGAGCACCGATATCCGTTCGACCGCAGAGCGCGCACGCGCAGATCGCACATGGGCCTATGGGCATGTGATCGTGGATGAGGCACAAGAGCTCTCACCGATGGAATGGCGGATGGTGTTTCGGCGCTGCCCATCAAAGTGGATGACATTAGTTGGAGACACCGCGCAGACTTCTTCGCCTGCGGGTTCAGACGACTGGTCAGCAACGCTGGAACCGTTTGTTGGCTCGCGTTTCCGCACGCATACCTTGAGTGTGAACTACCGCACTCCGTCGGAGATTATGGAGTACGCCGCGAAAGTTCTTCACGCGATCGACTCAGAGGCAGCGGTCCCTGAGAGTATTCGAAGCACTGGGCAACCCGTCGAGTTTTGGCCTTCCGGCACCACCCCAGAAACTGTCGCAACATACGAGGATGGGCGCACGACAGCGATCATCGACAAGTCAAATGTCGATGCGATGAAGGGACTCGAATTTGACCATGTAGTACTAATAGAACCCCAAGAAATTATCGACGCCTCTCCGCAAGGTTGGCAAGACCTCTACGTGGCGATGACCCGAGCAACTCAAAGCCTCGCCGTCATCGGTGAGATGCCATAGAACAACCTCCGGCCATGCAGTTGGCCGGAGGTTGTTACATGAAGACGTTAGCTGACGGTATGTACGATCATGACGTCGCAGTCCGATTGGCGAGCAACGTCTGCTGGGACAGACCCCAGCAGGCGACCGGTCAGAGAGTTGATACCGCGGTTACCGACCACCAGCAGTTCCGCATTGTTGTCACGAACAATCGCCATCAGAGCCTCTACTGGAGTACCCGGACGGGTCGCAGTCTGCACGTCTTTTGCTCCGTGCTGTCGCGCATGTTCTGCTGCCGCTTCAAGATTTGCCAACGCGTCCTTGTCACCGAGGATGGTGACCGAATCTTGTCGCAGGCTCTTCGTCGCGTCCGCTTCCGTTTCGTAATACGCGGTACCGATCACTAGCGTGGCACCAAATGCACTCGCCATTTTTGCAGCACGCTCAACGGCGAGCAGTGAAGACTTGGACCCGTCGGACCCTACGACGATGGTCTTGTAGTAATTGGCCATAGCTGTATTCTTGAGACCTTTCCTGATTCAGCTGTCGCTCGCTGGATAACGGTGGCGCCAACAAGCACGGTCAAATTTATAGTACCTGGTTCTAGCGCGGATGAAGGCTAGTCGTGGCCTTCAGCTCGGGTGTCAACGAGCATGACATCAACCGGCGCCTTCTTTGCCACGCTACCTGGGATGTTGCCGAAGACTCGACCGGCGAGGGACCGCATTCCTTTGTTTCCAACCACGAGGAGATCTACGCTGTATTCCTTTACTGATTCCAGCAGTACATTCGCAGGCTGGCCGCCACTGGAGACCAAGTTAATCTCTGGTGCCTGTTCTTCGACTGCGATCGCCTTCGCACGCCTCAAGATATCCTCGGCGCCCGATTCCGTCACGATATCGATCTTGCTCAGCTCCGCGTTGGTTGCGTTCAGCATCGAGCCCGACGCTGTGTAGTGAGCACAGATGACTGTGAGCTTCGCGTCATACACGCGGGCCAGGCTCGCAGCAGCACGAACCGCAACAAGCGAAGTTGGTGAACCGTCAGTACCGACAGCAATCGACTTATAGGTATGCATAGATTCCTCGAACCTTTCTTAGTTTCCTGTATCTTTCATACCACGAAGTTCCTTTCGGAGATCAGCAATTTCATCACGCAGTCTGCCGGCGAGCTCAAACTTCAACTCGCGAGCTGCTGCACCCATTTGCTTCGTAAGGTCGTCGATCAATGCTTGTACCTGATCAGAGGCCATCTCGGACACGTCTGGCTTCGATACAACTGCGGTATCCGAGGCAACGCCATTTTCAGCTTCACCGTCAGTGTTCTCATATACCTGATCCAAAATGTCGGCAATCTTCTTGCGCAGCGGCTGCGGATCGATCCCATGTTCTTTGTTGTACGCCAACTGAATTTCGCGACGCCGCTCTGTCTCACTGATTGCTTCCTCCATCGACTCAGTGACCTGGTCGGCGTACATGATGACCTCTCCAGATACGTTACGAGCTGCGCGCCCGATAGTCTGAATCAGCGACTTGGTCGAACGCAGGAACCCTTCCTTGTCGGCGTCGAGAATTGCAACAAGTGAAACTTCCGGCAAGTCGAGACCCTCTCGCAGCAGGTTGATGCCAACGAGGACGTCAAACTCTCCAAGCCTCAGCTGGCGGAGCAGCTCAACGCGCTGCAACGTATCAATGTCAGAGTGCAGGTAGCGCACCTTTACCCCGTTATCCAGGAGATAATCAGTCAAGTCCTCAGCCATGCGCTTCGTCAAGGTAGTGACCAGCACGCGCTCGTTCTTCTCCACCCGGACGCGAATCTCGTCAATCAGGTCGTCGATTTGTCCCTTCGTCGGTTTCACCGTGACCTTTGGATCGACGAGGCCTGTTGGGCGAATAACCTGCTCAACAAACTCGCCGTGTGCTGCTTCGAGCTCGTAATCGCCCGGTGTCGCGGACATGTACACCGTCTGCCCCACGCGCGATTCAAACTCATCGAAGGTCAACGGACGGTTGTCGACGGCGCTCGGCAGCCGGAATCCGAATTCCACGAGGTTGCGCTTCCTCGACATATCGCCTTCAAACATTCCTCCAATTTGCGGGACGGTCACGTGAGACTCGTCGATAATTGTGAGGAAGTCTTCCGGGAAGTAGTCGATGAGCGTCGCTGGCGCCGATCCTGCCTCGCGCCCGTCCATGTGACGAGAATAGTTCTCAATGCCTGAGCAGAAGCCGACCTGCTGAATCATCTCGAGGTCATACTCGGTGCGCATCCGAAGTCGCTGAGCCTCAAGTAGTTTTCCGCGGTTCTCGAGGTCTTCTAAACGGTCTGCAAGCTCTTCTTTGATGGATTCGATAGCCTTTTCCATTCGCTCTTCAGTGGCCACGTAGTGGGTAGCAGGAAAGATCCGAAGCTCATCTTCTTGGCTCAGCACGTCTCCCGTGAGCGGATGAATGTAATACAAGCTGTCAATCTCGTCTCCGAAGAACTCAACCCGAACCGCGACTTCCTCATACGCAGGAATGATATCGACGACGTCGCCCTTTACTCGGAACGTACCGCGTTTGAAGTCAATATCGTTGCGCTCGTACTGGATATCAACGAGTAATCGAAGGAAGCGGTCACGCTCAACCTCTTCCCCCACGCGCAGCACCACAGAGCGATCAAGGTAGGACTGCGGCGTACCAAGGCCGTAGATACAAGAGACTGACGACACCACCACTACGTCACGACGCGACAGCAATGCGGAGGTAGCTGAGTGACGCAGGCGTTCCACATCATCATTAATGGAGGAATCTTTTTCGATGTATGTATCCGTCTGAGCGATATATGCCTCTGGTTGGTAATAGTCGTAGTACGAGACGAAGTACTCAACCGCGTTATTTGGGAGGAGCTGCCGAAGCTCATTTGCTAGCTGCGCGGCGAGCGTCTTGTTCGGAGCCATCACGAGCGTTGGGCGCTGCTGCTTTTCAATCAGCCACGCTGCCGTCGCCGACTTGCCGGTGCCGGTGGCACCCATGAGGACGACGTCTTCTTCTCCCCGGTTGAGACGTTCATCTAGCTCTGCGATCGCTTTAGGCTGATCCCCCGATGGCTCAAACTCCGAGACGACTTCAAAGGGCTTTTCTCGACGCTCGATCTCGCCTACTGGTCGAAACTCCGAATGTGCCAGGACCGGATGTTCTGCTGCAAATGCCATGCAGCTCAGTCTAATGACTCAACCTGATTCCTCAACGTTGATGCTGCAACAATTCTCGTTCGACATAGTCGACCAAAGCATCCACCTGCGGAGCGAGCTCAGACAACGGACCGCTATTGTCAATCACGTAGTCAGCGGCCGCGAGTCGATCGTCGTCATCAATCTGCCGTGCAATACGGGAACGGGCGTCTGCCTCCGCTAGACCGCGCGATTGGACCAGTCGCCTCACTCGCTCTTCCTGATTCACGTCGACTACAACGGTGAAGTCCATCTGACGGTGCAGCCCAAGCTCTACAAGCAGTGGCATATCGTACACAGCAACCCGGGCTCCTTCAGCTTCAGCGGCGTCGAACTGCCGTGATGACTCCTTACGAATCGCAGGATGCGTAATCGAATTCAGCTTCTGCGTCTGTTCCTCCGAGGCAAACGCCCGCTGCGCCAGCAACTTGCGGTTCAAAGCGCCGGAAGCGTCCACCAGGTCATCGCCGAATGCAGCAGCCACCTCTTTTAGCGCATCGTTTCCTGGTTGCAGAACATCGCGCGCGATACGGTCAGCATCGACTACGACGAAGCCACGCTCACGTAACAACGCGGCAACGGACGACTTTCCGCTTCCGATTCCTCCGGTAAGCCCAATTTTCAACATGCGTCACATAATAGGCGAAAACCCCTTCCTGGATTCCAGGAAGGGGTCGTCGATTAGCTAGTAAAGACTAGTTGCCAGCGAGCTTGTCGCGAAGTGCTGCGAGCTGCTCGTCAGATGCGAGCGAGCCACCTGCGCTAGCGGTCTCATCCGCTGCCGGAGCTGCAGCGTTGGACTGCGAGGAGTAGTTCGCCTGGTCACCCGCCTGCTCTGCCGCCTCGGCAGCAGCAGCGCGATGACGCTCGATCTGTGCAGTGTGCGCCTGGAAGCGGCGCTCAGCCTCTGCGTAGCGAGCCTCCCACTGCTGACGAGCTTCATCGAAGCCCTCCATCCACTCGTTGGTCTCCGGATCGAAGCCCTCTGGGAAGATGTAGTTGCCCTGCTCGTCGTAGGAATCAGCCATGCCGTAGCGGGACGGATCGAACTCTTCGTTGTAGTCCTCGTCCGCCTGCTTCAGCGACAGCGAAATACGACGACGGTCCAGATCGATGTCGATGACCTTGACCATGACCTCTTCGCCAACGTTGACAACCTGGTCCGGTACCTCGACGTGGCGCTGTGCCAGCTCGGAGATGTGAACCAGACCCTCGATGCCCTCTTCGACGCGAACGAACGCACCGAATGGAACAAGCTTGGTGACCTTGCCCGGCACGATCTGGCCGACAGCGTGGGTGCGTGCGAACACGCGCCATGGGTCCTCCTGGGTCGCCTTCAGCGACAGGGAAACACGCTCACGGTCGAGATCGACGTCGAGAACCTCAACGGTAACCTCATCGCCGACGGTGACAACCTCAGATGGGTGGTCGATGTGCTTCCAGGACAGCTCGGAAACGTGAACCAGGCCGTCTACGCCGCCAAGGTCCACGAAAGCACCGAAGTTGACGATGGAAGAAACAACACCCTTGCGTACCTGACCCTTCTGCAGCTGGTGCAGGAAGTCGGAACGAACAGCGGACTGCGTCTCTTCGAGGTATGCACGGCGGGACAGGACCACGTTGTTGCGGTGCTTGTCCAGCTCGATGATCTTTGCCTCGAGCTCCTGGCCAATGTATGGATCCAGGTCACGGACGCGACGCATCTCAACGAGCGACGCAGGCAAGAAGCCACGAAGACCGATGTCGAGGATGAGGCCACCCTTGACAACCTCGATGACCGTACCAGTAACTGGCTGGTCGTTCTTCTGCAGCTCTTCGATGGTGCCCCAAGCACGCTCGTACTGAGCACGCTTCTTGGAGAGCAGGAGGCGACCTTCCTTGTCCTCCTTGGTCAGGACCAGTGCGTCGATCTCGTCGCCAACCTGGACAACTTCGTCCGGGTCAACGTCATGCTTGATCGACAGCTCACGGGTAGGGATAACACCCTCAGTCTTGTAGCCGATGTCAAGGAGAACCTCATCGCGGTCAACCTTAACTACGGTGCCGGAGACGATGTCACCATCATTGAAGTACTTGATGGTTGCGTCTACAGCGGCGAGAAATTCCTCAGGTCCGCCGATATCGTTGATTGCGACCTGTGGTGCGTTGGAAGTGCGCATAAGTTAAATGTGCTCCGAAATTGAAATAGGAGATCGTATTTGGACAGGGGCATATCATCTCTTACCAGCGCGGAAAGATCCCGCAATATGAGCCGGTGATGCCCTCCTATTACGACACCACGAGACCTATTGCCCAGATATGCTCGTGCAAGAATATCGCCTTTGCCCAGCTCGCGCAAATATCAACACTCGGATAAATCCCCATCAGGTCGACCGTTAAGGCAAACAACACATCCTTCACCGAACTCGCCAACTGAGAACGCCGTAAGTCTGCCGCACCGCCGATAAGGCGCAAACTCGCAGGTCAAAGCAATACACTCGCCATCCCACACCCCCATAATTAGTCAATATTTTGTTTAATGTAGTCCATTTTTGGCCAATTCTCTTACGTTCCCCACAGACGTCTGTTAGTGTTTTCATTGCCACGATCAAGGCGCAGCAGCGATAGATAAGGCCAATCTAGAGCTGTGAAACCTCGCGAGGTGAACCGTGGCACCGCTTCTCGGGGGAATTCGGGGGAGGAAGCGGTTGATGGGGGAAGGCAGTCCCAGACGGATTGAGAAGGAGGCTCTGGGACCGTCTCGGGGCTATAGAGCGGAATAATGGGGGCCGCTCTATAGCCCCACACTTCCCGCCTTAATGGCCAGCATCTTGCCAGTTCTCTCCGTATCCGGTAGAAACCTCGAGCGGCACGTTGAGCTCAATAGCGCGATCCATCTCCCGCTCAACAATCTCACGCACTTCATCGAGCTCAGCAGGAGCGACTTCAACAACCAACTCGTCATGCACTTGTAACAGCACACGGGACTCGTAGTCAGCCAACGCTCGGTCAACGTGAATCATCGCTACTTTAATGATGTCTGCGGCAGTACCTTGAATAGGAGCATTCAGGGCCGCCCGCTCAGCATTTTCTCGGGCGACTCGGTTGTCGCTGTTGAGCTCAGGCAGGTAGCGTCGGCGCCCAAACACAGTTGCCGTGTATCCATCTTTTCTGGCCTTCTCGACGACCGAGTCCAGATAGTGCTTCACCCCACCGAAACGGTGGAAGTAACTCTCCATGATTTCCTTGGCTTCACCTGGCGAGATCGAGAGCTGCGCGGCAAGGCCGTACGCAGAGAGCCCATAGACCAAACCATATGACATTGCCTTGACCCGACGGCGTAGCTCGGGCGTCACGGCGTCGATAGCTACGTCAAATACCTGGGAACCGACGTAGTTGTGCAGGTCTTCGCCATCCTTGTACGCGGAGATGAGCCCCTTGTCCCCGGACAGGTGCGCCATCACTCGCATCTCAATCTGTGAGTAATCAGCGGTCAGTAGATACTCATACCCCTTACCAACGGTGAATGCTGCTCGAATCTTTTGGCCTGTCTCTGTACGGACGGGAATATTCTGCAGGTTTGGATCAGTCGAACTCAGTCGGCCCGTTGAAGTCACGGTTTGGTTGAAGGTTGTGTGAATTCGGCCATCACTGTGTACCGCCTTGATAAGCCCCTCGATTGTGGACTTCATCTTCTGATATTCACGATGTGCCAACAGATGATCAAGGAACGGATGCGGATTCTTTTCTGCAAGCGCCTCGATCTCCTTGGCTGCCGTCGAATACCCAGTCTTTGTTTTCTTGGTTTTAGGCAAGTCGAGTTTGTCGAAAAGAACGACAGAAAGCTGCTTCGGACTTGAAAGGTTGAGAGCTGGCTCGTCGACAAGCGTGCGGGCCTCTCCTTCTACCTGGGCAACCTTGTCAGTAAACTCCTTGCGAAGATTTTCAAGAGCTTCGATATCAACAGCCACGCCGACGTCCTCCATCCTGGCAAGAATGGGTACAAGTGGCAGCTCCAGGTCGGCATACAGCGCGTAAGAGTCGATTTCACGAAGTTCTTGAGCAAGATGTTGCGCCAGTTCCAGCACAGCAACGGCGGCATCAACCTGTGAAGTTTGATCCAACAGACTGAGTTGCTCTTGCCCTACGTCCAACTGTCGCTGCAAGTGACGCTGGTATACATCAGCCAGCGCATAGGTGCGCTGCCCCGGGCGAAGCAGGTAGGCAGCAATCGCTGTGTCATGCGCAATCCCGCTGAGTGTGATACCTCTGCCCCGCAGCATGTGATACATAGCTTTACCGTTGTGGAGGTACTTGGGGTCATCTGACTCCAACCAGTCCTTCAGCGCAACATCCTCTTCAGGGGTTAGCTCCGCTGTTTCGCGTTGGGTGCCGTGCCGCTCCTTATCGACGATCCCAATCGCAGTAGCATCGCCGTTTGCCGGCAGCGGACTACCGTCCACATACAGCGCTAATCCTTGACCCCTATGGGAAGCGATCCATGCGTCCAACGGCCCTTCGTCGATCACAACTTCTGGAAGCTCCACAGGCAAATGCTCTTCGGCGTCCCCTTCCGTAGGAAGCGCGGATAGCACACGTTCGCGAAGATTCGTGCCGAACTCCAAAGAATCAAATCGCTTCGCAATAGCACCGATGTCTACGGCCTTTAGCTCCAAGTCATTTGGCGTAACAGGGAGCTCTACGTCGGTGACCATCTGCGTGAGTTCACGATTGAGCTGCACTTGCTCGATACGGTCTCGGAAGTTTTGACCTGCGACTCCCTTGATTTCATCCGCGTGGTTAACGAGTTCTGCAAGCGAACCGTATTGCGTGATCCACTTTGTCGCCGTCTTCTCCCCGACCTTCGGAACCGAGGGGAGGTTATCAGACGGGTCTCCCCGAAGCGCCGCAAAATCCGGATACTGTGCCGGAGTCAGCCCGTACTTCTCCTCGACCTTGTCCGGAGTGAAACGTGTCATCGTCGAAACCCCGCGCATCGGGTACAACAGCGTCGTTGAATCGTCTACCAGTTGTAGGTAGTCACGGTCCCCTGAAACCAAGACAATTTCGAAATCCTGATCAGCGCGAGCCAGGTGCACCAGCGTCGCCACGATATCGTCAGCTTCAAAATTCTCCTTCGACAAGCTGATGATTCCGAGGTCCGCAAGACACTCCTGAATCAGCGGAACCTGCCCCTTAAACTCTGGCGGAGTGGATTCGCGCTGAGCTTTGTACTCCGGAAAACGTTCCGTTCGAAACGTCTTGCGCCCCACATCGAACGCCACACCAATATGCGTCGGTGCTTCTTGCGCCACAACGTTGGCGAACATCGACAAGAAGCCATACACCGCATTCGTTGTTTGGCCACCGGTCGTCGAAAAGTTTTCAGCAGGCAGAGCGTAGAACGCTCGAAATGCCATGGAGTGTCCGTCAATGAGCAATAACCGTTTCTTCACGGCCCCTAGTGTAGACGTACGTCCCGACATGACGACTCAAACAAGAAAACCCGGCTCGTGGCCGGGTGTTGTGCCCCAGGTGAGACTCGAACTCACACTGGACGGGTTTTGAATCCGTTGCCTCTGCCAATTGGGCTACTGGGGCGACGTCGCAAAGTATATAGCAGGCAGGCGCTCCGGCGTGAATCGCAGCGCGAAATCACCTAAATCGCCAGTTCACTGCGGGTATCTAGAATCTGTCAGGTAGGGTGATGAGCGCCGTATAGTGAGTAGAGCGCAGGAGGGCACAGTGACACCAGTTCTGATGGGGATTTTCCTGGCCATATTTGCCGGTGCAGCGCTCCAACGAATTTCAGGAATGGGGCTCGGACTAATTGCGGCCCCCGCACTCTCTGTCTTACTCGGCCCGGTATCCGGCGTGCTCATGGTCAACGTATTAGCCACCGCCAACGCGATTGCCAACACCTATTCCATGCGCGAGCGCGTTGATTGGAAACGCTTTGCCCCAATTGCTGGAACCCTTGTTTTGGGTGCGGTACCCGGCGCATTCCTCATACGGGCAGTTTCAGCTAGCTTGCTTCTAATCATCGTTGGCGTTCTATTGTTGATCGCGCTCGGCACAGTGACGTTGGGAAAGCGCTACATACCGAATATTGAAGGCACCGTACCTTCTGTTATCGCAGGTTCAGTTGGTGGTTTCATGAACACGCTGGCGGGAGTAGCTGGCCCATCAATCACCGTGTACGCTCATGCGGCACGCTGGCCTAAGGAGATCTACGCAGCTACGCTCCAGCCAATCTTCCTGGTCAGTGGCGCTCTCTCTTTCGCCATTAAGGAAATCACTGGTGCAGCAAACCTCTCCGCGGTGACTCCTGAAACGTGGGTGGTTGGCATTGTTGCGATGGTGCTGGGCATCGTCGTTGGCACCCGCATGGCAGCACGAGTGCCGGTACAAGTGGGATACCGTATCGCGCTCGCTTTGGCGATTTTCGGTGGGTTCACCGCACTCGTTCGCGGGTTGCTTGGTGCCGGAGCGTAGCCCCCAAACCAACACAATTGCGCGCAGGAGCCCGAACCGCACAGCGCCTATTTGCTGTCTGCCCCAAGCACCACAATCACTGATCTGACATTCGGGTAAGACTTTCTCCGAGTAATGGACATTTCATTCCAGAATGAATAGTATGAAAGTCATGGGTAGGCCACGAGAGTTTAATGAAGATGAAGTAGTTCGTAAGGCGATACAGCTTTTTGGCGAACAGGGATTCACAGCACTGTCTGTTGACACAACCCTTTCGTACCTTGGGTTAAATCGTTCAAGCTTCTACAAGATCTTCGGATCCAAGCACGGCCTTTTGAGAACCGCGTTGGAGGCAGTTTGCCAAGGCGCCAAGGCCGGTGAAGTGACACCCGAAGCCAAGAGCCTCGTTGCAGTCACGCTAGTGGAAGTAGCGCCCATGAACCAAGAGCTACGGCCCCTGATCCTCGAAGCAAACGCTCTTTGCTTCGAGGAGAATCCGACGGCACTTGGCAAGCACCTGCTAGACCGCGCGAGCGGTAGACCGATAGGAGAAGCACGATGAGAAACAACAATCTCGAGTTCACCGACACAGCCCTTGTCGTTGAACTACTTGGCCTGGACAAGATTTGGTCGCTCAAAGGATGCATCGACATCCCCTGGGAACATGTACGCGGAGCCACGCACGACCCGGGCATGAAGAACGAGCCCAAGGGGTTTCGCTTTCCTGGATTAAGGATGGGAGAAAAGCTGGCAGGAACTTTCCACTCAAATGGTGAAAAGTTGTTTTGGAATGTCAGCGGATTCGAAAACACAGTTGTTATCGAGCTAAAAGACGAGGAATTCGACCGTCTGGTTCTCACAGTTGATGACCCTGTAACAGCCGTCGAACGCATCAACGGTCTGGCCTCAGCAAAATAGAGCTATTAGCGGATACATAACAAGGTAAAAAATATTCGCTAGCCGTTGAAAGAGACGTGCGGAGGTATATAAGTCAGCCGTATCTAGGCAAGGAGCGGGGTCGGAGAAAAGACTCCGACCCCGCTCCTTGTGCCCCAGGTGAGACTCGAACTCACACTGGACGGGTTTTGAATCCGTTGCCTCTGCCAATTGGGCTACTGGGGCGTGCCTGCTCAATATAGCGCACGGCGCGAGCAGAACAACAATCGGACGCCGTTAAGGTCAGCGCACAGTAGAGCCGGGTTGGTTTGGTAGCAGATCAAACTCATCGATCGCCTCGAACGAGGCCTGCGCGTCATCTTCCGAAATGACGTCCATCGCGAATCCATTCTGGATGAGCACCCACTGCCCCACCTCAACTTCTGGGAGATATGCGAAGCAGCATGGCCGCTCCTCACCCTTCATATCGATGGCCCCCATCGGCATGGGGCTGGACAGGTCGCCAGTGCTCAGTACTTTCGCTGGAACTCCAAGACACATCGCTACATCATTTCCTTTCAATGTTGATGTTCATGGCGCCTTCCGGTGCCGAGGTGCACGGCAGGCAAGGGTCTGCGCTACGGATCGCATGCTCCATCTCCGCGGAAGTCGATGCCTCTGTGAGCATCCGAGCAAGCCATCCCTCATTTTGCGCGGTAGGGCTCAAAATTTGGCAATCGCTCAGATTGCCGTCTTCCACAGTATAGCGATGCACCAACAAGCCTCGAGGACCATCAACGATGCCCGTTGCGGTGCCATCGCGCAGTGAATTATCGACGACGACCGGCTCAGCCAACAGCTCAGGAACCTGCAAAAGCTTTTCGATATCGTCTAGTACCGAGCGCACGAGCGCAAACTGGGCGTCGCGCGCGCTCAGATGGGGGAATCGCGCAACTGGGCCTACCCGGTAGTCGCGCCAGTGGCCGTCAATAAGTACCTGGGGCCGCGGGGTGATAGCACCGGGGTGCTGCTCTCGAACGTGCTCATAGAAATCATGCGCTGGGAACAAATGCAGCTCACCTTCGAAACGCGCGGCGATGCGCTCTCCTAGTGGATCTGCTGCGCCGTCGGCATCACACGCGAAAAGGTCGGCAAGCTTTGGTGGATGCTGTTCCACAGGCTCAACCGGTTGGGAAGGCAAGAGACTACGGATCGTCGAGACGCCTTCAGCTGCGCGCTTGACTGCATCAGCATCCGCATGAGCGCGAACTCCCCCAGGAATCGCAACATCGGGAAAGTGACCCGGACAACCGGCGGCACGCAGCACCAGCTTCGCAAATTTGCGGATCTCTAATCCGTGGTCAGGCAGCAGGCGCGGTGCGAGCGTGTCAAGAACCGAACCTGCATGAAGAAGGCGGCGGAGCTGCACGGCCTGCTCGCTCATCGAATCGCTCGAGCCAACAAGTTGGTCAAGTGCTCGCATCCCCGCCAAGTGGTGCGTTACCGGGCACAGCCCACAGAGTCGCGTCACGATAGTCGGAACTTCGCTCGCGCGCTTGCCCACTAACAGCTTGTCTACGCGCGGCACGCCGGCGATGTCGAAGCGTGCCGTGCGTTCATTTCCCTCACCTTCGACAATGACTGTCGCTGCAAGCGGATCGATGACGGCGTCAAGAAACAACTTCTCTGACATTTTCCATGCTCCTTACTCGCGTTGCCTACCCCAATTGAACATAATGGGGGTATGCATGAATTGAGTCTACTTCGCGGGGTAATCGATGCAGTGAACGAGTCGGTGCCCGGCCGAAACGTCCTGGCGGTCGGTATGAAAGTAGGCACGCGCTCCGGGGTTGATGTGTATGCGCTTCGCCAAGCATGGGATCTTGCACGCGTCGATACAACGTGTGCTCAAGCCCGGCTCGACTTGGACATTATCCCCGCGGCAGTCTGGTGCCCTCAATGCGAAGATACCGTCGAGATTGACGAATACTTCGCGCTGCGATGCCCTAAATGTGACACCCCCACTGCAGATCTGCGTGGGGGTGACGAGTTCCAAGTTACTTGGGTTGATGTTGAGTAGCTTCTGCTGTCCATTCCTTTAGCAGCTGCCGGGCCCGCTGCACTGCTTCTGGAATTGCAGCACTGATCTCCTCACTCAGCGATGTACGGAATTCGACGTCGCGCGCCGTGATACCCACAACCGCCACGTTGTCGGGTTCTTGACCTGTGAGGCGCGCGGCGCTCAACAGGTCCAGCAGTCCCACCTGGTGAGGCGATAGCTGCTGTTGCAATAGGCGCGGAATTTGATCACCGACGAGCACAGCCACATCACCTGGCTGGCCCTGTTTGAGCCCATCGAGCACCAGCAGGTAGTCGGCGTCCTGCACCATGGGTAGGATCTCCATGCCAGACGTTCCTCCATAGATGAAGTTCACGCCCTGGATCGGGTCCGCCTCAAGCTCGCGGAGGATGGCCAGCCCAACTGCGTCATCCGCCATGATCTCGTTTCCAATGCCAATGACGTTGATAGTGACGCCATCAAGCGTCACCAACTCAGGCGATGGCACCGGGACATCTGGCGCAGGACGAAGCTTCCTCGTGACCGTCATACTCTACTCAACCTCAGGACCGTCAACCGGCTTCGTGCCCTTCGGCAACCAAACACCGCCGTTGATCATTGCAGACAGGCCACCGTGGCGCTCCGTCGCATCGGCACGGAACACAAGGTAGACGTGCAGAATAACGAAAGCCCAAATAATGAACATGATCAATGCATGCACCAAACGGAAGTATGGGATGCCGATCCATTCCACGGGTGCAGCCATGAGCCGCCAGAACCAGCTATCCTGCTTGGGCAAACCGAAAAGCGCAAGACCAGAGTAAATCTGCACCATACACATAGCGTAAATGCCCGTGTACGCCGTCTGCTGGAGACCATTGTGGCCAACACGTGGTGGCGGTTCGTTCGTAAGGAGCAGGTAGTACTTCGTCTGCTCCCACATCAACTTCAGATCATCTTGGCTTCGCACTGGCCACAGTGCCCGCCACTTCATCTGTCGTGTTTGAGCGAACACCATAATGGCTAGGCGCCAGATAGACAGTGCGATCCACGCGAAGGCTGCAATGAAGTGGATGAGACGGTTCCAGCCCATGAGCATTCCGGCATCGTGAGCATTCGAAGGACCGAAGAATGGATCCATGATGTAGTAACCAGTGATCGTCATCATGATGATCAAAATCATGTTGATCCAGTGCTGCCAACGCAGTGCAACCGGCCACATCTCGATGCGGGTGTAGCCGCCCTTGGATACAGGACGCGGACGGACATGGTCGCCGATGCCGAATGCAATATAGCCTTTGAGTACAAATTCACCGGTCTTGTCGCCATCTACAGGTGCAACGGCGACGCCCATGCATCGATTGCCGAACTTCGAAACTGTGTCGACGTTCTGCATCATCGTCTTCATCTCATGCTTATCCCATGCAGATGCTTGAACTACCGATGCAAGGTCTCCACGCATGACCGCTACGTCCTGGCGCTCGCCGAGCAACTTTGCGTTACGCACGACCGAAAGCGAGTACTTTCGGCTTGGCGTCGCGGGGCTGAAGCTCTCCACGGTGCCGTAGACGTAGTCGGGGTCAACAGCACGCAGCAGCGCCTGATCAACAGGATCTGGCGAGTTTGCCGGCTGCGACGATGCCAGGCGCAACAGTGTTTCCGCACCGATATCGTCTATCGGCCGTGATTCTGTGACGCTCAACACCAGATTTTTATCTGGAGCGATCTTGCGAGTCTCAGGCACGCCACCCGAGCTCGAAGAAGCACGGTTTAGCTGGGTGCTCATTGCGTGATCACCTTCACAAGTTCATTGCCTTCCGTGTCCAGCAGGTGCACAGCACAGGACATGCATGGATCAAACGAGTGGATGGTGCGAAGTACCTCTAGCGGTTCCTCTGGGTTGGCCAGCGGGTGCTTGCCATTCGCCAGAGATTCCTCGTATGGGCCCATCTTGCCCTCAGGATCACGACCACCGGCCAGCCAGGTGGTCGGCACGACGGCCTGGTAGCGCTCCGTCTTACCATCCTTGATCTTGGTCCAGTGGCTGAGAGAGCCACGGGCGACTTCCATCATGCAGAAGCCTTCTGATTCCTTCGGCCAGGAAGAAGGTTCCCACTTGCTGGAGTCGAAGACGTCGTAGTCACGCTTGCGCAATCCTTCGATGAACTCGGGCAGCAACACATTGGTCATGGCCTCAGAAGTCGTTACAGCTTCCAGAGCACGAGCCAGCGTACGGCCACCGGTCGAATTCAGCTGTTCGAGCTTAATGCCGAGCTTCTTCAGCGCATCATCAACGAGGCGCTTCGTGCTTGGCTCGTTCTGAGCATATGCGAGCAGGATACGGGCAACTGGGCCAACCTGAACGACGTGGCCGTCGTAACGCGGCGCCTTAGACCAGGTGTACTCCTCGTTATCGCCGAGCCATTTATACGGCAATTTAGGACCGGTGTAATCGGCGATAGTGTCGCCCTCAAATGGGTGTTTGCCTTCGTTCTTGTCATCCTGTGCGAACCATGCCGAGGAAACGTATTCCTTGAACAGGTCCGGATTGAGCTCATGGACCTTGGAGTAGTCACCGTTGAGCAGTACACCCGGAGTGATGTCCGTGTGCGTGTACCCCATGGTTCGCTCCATGTGATCACCACGAACTGTTGCGCCAGCCATACCAACCGCGAGGAAGTTCGGGGCAGCCGCACCAATATCAAAGTAATCCTTGTACACGCCCATAATCGCCATTGCGTCAGGCAGGTACACACCGTTGATGAACTCATGGATCTCTGCGACCCAGTTCTTGATTTGGTCAATCGAAACCTGGTTGACCGTCTCTGACTTATCCTGGTCGATCGTGCAGGCCATACCCCCGACGAGGAAGTTCGGGTGCGGATTCTTACCGCCAAACACCGTATTGATGCGGATAATCGAGCGCTGGAACTGCAACGCATCGAGGTAGTGCGAAACCGCCATCAAGTTTGCTTCTGGTGGCAGACGGTAGTCCTCGTGGTCCCAGTATCCACCGGTGAAGATAGAAAGCTGACCGGAATCAAGAACCGAGTTCAAGGTGTCTTTCACCTGCTGGAACTTGTCGACGGAGTTGAGCTTCCAGTTCGAACCTATCGATTTCGCAAACTCGACTGCCTTCTCTGGGTCAGCCTTTGCTGCGGAGACAACGTTCACCCAGTCAAGGGCGTGCAGGTGGTAGAAGTGCACAACATGGTCGTGGATTTCCTGGCTTGTCAGGACGAGGTCACGAATAAGCTGCGCTTGCTTTGGGATGTGGCTTCCAATTGCGTCTTCGACGGCAACAACACTTGCGAGGGAGTGAACACCAGTGCAAACGCCACAGATACGGCCAACAAACGCCCAGACGTCGCGAGGATCTCGACCTTCTACAATCTTCTCAATGCCGCGGAACATCGTGGTCTCGCTCCAAGCGTTGGTGATGGTGCCGTCTTCGACTTCCATCTCCATGCGGAGGTGACCCTCGATACGCGTCAACGGGTCTACAACAACTCTTTCAGCCATTTTTAGTTGCTTTTCCTTTCAATCGTCGTGAACGCCGCTTACGCGGATGGGTTGGGTCGGTGGTGTCCATCAGTATCGGTGGTGGTCGCGAACGCCTGATCACCCTCTGCCATAAGTGCCGAGATATCCTCGGGACCGTCTTCTTCGCCAAAGGCCGCAAGAGGCTGAACTTCGCCACTCTTGCGACGGATGCCAACCTCCTTGACTACGCTGAGTGCGCCATGGACTGCGGTACCAGCGGCGGCGACACCAATGAGGCCGAGGCCAATCTTGCCAGCGGAAGCTTCTTGACCGAATGCACGAACATTCGGCAGTTCCTCGTAGAACGGAGTAAACCGGTCAAAGAAGTCCTTTTCCGTACAACCGATGCACGGGTGACCAGCGCCGATCGGCCAGCCGGACTTGAGGTTCCATTGGATGATCGGGCATGGCGAGAAGGTCGATGGGCCCTTGCAACCAACTTCATAGAGGCACCAGCCATTACGAGCGCCTTCGTCATCAAACGTGCGCACGAACTGGCCCGCATCGAAGTGTGGACGCTTCGGACAGGAATCGTGAATGCGCTGATCGTACGCAAAGAGTGGACGACCCTCTGCATCCACCTTTGGTGGCTCACCGTGGGTCAGCAGGTAGGTGATTGTTGCGGTGATAACTTCACCGATAGGCGGGCAACCAGCCACGTTGATGACTGGCTTATCCTTGATAATTTCGTCAACACCCACTGCCCCGGTCGGGTTTGGACGAGCAGCCTGTACTGAGCCATACACTGCACATGCACCTACGGAAAGGATTACGGTTGCGTTCTCTGCGGCTTCGCGGAGAACTTGCTCGGCGCTCTTGCCGCCGATCTGGCAGTATGCGCCACCTGCACCAGTTGGAACAGAGCCGTTGACCACCAGAATGTGCGGTTCCTTGTTCATCTCTTCCAGTGCCTGCTCGGCTGCGTGCCCTGATGCAGCCATCACGAGCTCGTTGTAGTTCATCGACAGCTGGTTCAAGACGAGGTCCTCAACTGTGGAGGAACCGGAACGAAGCACCGACTCCATACAGCCGGTGCACTCCTGTAGCTGAAGCCAAGCAACCATTGGCTTCTTTACATCACCGAGCGCCTCAGCAATTACCTCAGTCTCTTCAGCGTTGGCGCGTGAGGCAAGCGGCGCACCCACTGCAAACACTGCAGCCATAGAGCTGCACATTTTAAGGAAGTCTCGACGCTTCACCCCCTTCTTCGACAGGTTTTCCCAAAGCGTTCCACTCTGCCAAGTGTCTTGTAGAAGCATCGATTTTCCCTCTCATGCGAGAGCCATGTGCCGGCACATACTCCGGCCCATACCCCTCAAATGAACGTGTACAGATTCCATCAGCGGTCAAGCTGCATGCTTAACGCATCTATAGGGCCAGGGTATCAAGACATGAAAGTAATTCCGGTGTCGTGAAGTCGGCAGGGCTAGAAATCTACCCCCGATTGGGACATAAGCCACTCATTCCACTCGTCTAACCCTTCCCCCGTTGCAGCTGAGGTAAGGATTACCTTCACTCCAGGATTCACCTTCTCAAGATTTTCCTTGAACAGATCGAGATCGAAATTCAGGTAAGGCAGCAGGTCAACCTTGTTTACGACGACCACTTCGACACTCCGGAACATGACCGGGTACTTCAGCGGCTTATCCTCCCCCTCGGTAACTGAGGCAACCATTACCTTATGATGCTCTCCAACTTCAAATTCAGCCGGACACACTAGGTTGCCAACATTTTCAATCAGCACCATATCGACATCATCGAGGTTGAGCCCCTTTAAAGCATGCGCAACCATCGGAGCATCGAGGTGGCACTCGCCCCCAAACCCGTTCCCGGTATTGAGCAGACTTACCTGTGCACCGAGGTTTTCCAAGCGCTCTGCGTCTAACGCAGTTTCGATGTCACCTTCTACAATCCCGAAACGGATTTTGTCCGCGAGCGCTTCCAAGGTTTTACGCAGCAGCGTCGTCTTTCCTGCTCCCGGGGAGCTCATCACGTTGATGCAAACCACGCCGTGCTCTTCAAACGCGGAACGGTTTGCGGCCGCTTTTACATCGTTTTCCGTGAAAATATCCTCAAGCACCGCGATGCGTTCACGTCCAGTGTCATACCCAGTGTGGTCTCCGTGCTCAGAGTGCTCCGCATCTACTCCCACGTGGAGGTGATCGTGTTCGTGGTGGTGCGTGTGATCATGCGAATGATCGTGGCTGTGTACAGTCCCGTCGTCGTGGCGGTGGAAACGTCCCATGCTTCTTTTCTCCTTCTTAACGGTCAGATGTCACATCAATGTCTACGACAGCGAATTCCTCGCCCGTAATCACACTCGTGGGAGCGTTGCATTCCTGGCATCGGACGTCGAGATACTCATTGGGGTCGAGTATTCTTCGATGCCCGTTGCTGCACTCGATCTCGGCTGGAACCCAGTCGATCCGCAGCTCCGACTTTTCCATGGGGCTCCCCTTTGTGACGAACCCCCAGGCATACTCGAGTGATTCCGGCACGACTTGTCGCAGCGCACCGATTCGGAGGTGCACCGACAGCACCGTTCGTCCGCGCGCTGCGCGCTGAACTGCTGACGCTAACTGATGACTTAATGCAACTTCATGCACAGCACCTAGCCTAGGCGATTATTCAAGAAGTTTGTAGAGTATGCAGCATGGGAGCACAGAGCAGAGTCCGCGTCTTTCTCGAAGGCATTGTCCAGGGGGTGGGAATGCGTCCGCACGTCGCGCGAATCGCACAACGCTTCGGCCTTACTGGACTTGTCGGCAACAACGAGCGCGGAGTCTTTATCGAGTTTCAGGGCGAAGCATCAGCACTCCACAATGCGCAGAGGACGCTTATCGACGAGCTCCCGCCTCTCGCCCACATTTTGGATAGCCAAACGTCTCCGCTCCCACTCGTATACGGCGAAACGGGGTTTCGGATTGTCGAGTCAGAACATGTCGAGGGAGAAAAGACACTCATCTCCCCTGACATGACAACGTGTGAAGCCTGCCTAGCCGATATTGATGACCAAGACAACCGGCGCTACCACTACCCATTCACCACTTGCACACACTGCGGGCCACGTCTCTCCATCATTACTTCGCTCCCCTACGACCGCGCGACTACCACCATGCGTGAATTCCCTATGTGCACACAATGCGAGGAAGAATACACGAACCCAGACGACCGGCGGTTTCACGCGCAACCAATAAGCTGCCCACATTGCGGCCCTACTTTGTGGTGTACGGATGCCAACGGTGCCGTCCTCGCCGAAACGCGAACGGATGCGCTTGCATTGGACCCCGGCAAATTCGACGAGCTCGTGCTCAAGGTTCAAAACGCCTGGGAATCTGGTGCGGTCGTCGCGGTCAAAGGGATTGGTGGCTTTCACCTGATGTGCGCGGCGGAAAACGAAGAGGCCGTCGAAAAGCTGAGGGAGCGCAAGCGCCGACCCGACAAGCCTCTCGCGGTGATGGTGCCAAATCTCGACGCCGCCAAATCCATTGCAACACTCAGTAAAGAAGCGGAGGATCTTTTGGCATCGCCGTCGCATCCGATCGTGTCCGTACCGCTTCACAAAGGAGCACTCTGCGAAGGTATTGCGCCTGGTTTGAGGGAAGTAGGCCTCATGCTTCCGTATTCACCACTGCACCATCTGTTGGTTGACCGACCTGTGGTGGCTACCTCGGGCAATCTCAGTGGCGAGCCTCTATGCGTCACTAATGAAGAGGCACTTCGGAAACTTACGCACCTCGCGGACATGTTTGTGCTCCACGATCGTGAGATTTATGTGCCCGTAGAAGACTCGGTCTACGTCGATACGACGCTTGTTCGGAGGTCTCGCGGACTGGCGCCGATTCCAATGTTGCTCGATACTGAGCGAAAGCCAACTGTCCTAGCGGTAGGGGGCGAACTCAAGAACACGGCGACTCTGGCCGTTGGGCGGTACGCACATGTCTCCTCGCATGTAGGCGATATGGGGTCATGGGATGCTCAGCGGCACTTCGAGAAAATGGTAAAACAGCTCTGCTCAATACAAGGCGCACAACCCGACGTTGTTGTGTGCGACATGCACCCTGGTTACCAAACTTCGATGTGGGCGCAGCGTTACGCTGACCAGCGTGACGTCGAGCTCATTGAGGTCCAGCATCACCACGCACATGCACTGTCACTGTTGGCTGAGCATCAGCGACTATCGACGCCCGCCGTCGTCGCAGCTCTCGACGGCACCGGCTACGGAACGGACGGCACCATTTGGGGTGGCGAAATACTTCATGTAACCGACGATGGCAACGCCGAGCGGCTCTGGCACCTACCACCATTTTCCCTCGTCGGTGGCGACAAAGCGGTGCGAAATCCGTGGCGGATTGCGCGCGGTCTCGCGCATAGCTGGCAGCTCGAAGACCTCAGCGTGCCTCCTGAGGTTGATCTAGACGAGTTGCGATTAGTCGACTCTCAGCTCAGCAGCGGGTTCGGCACCACTGCAACAACTTCGATGGGACGACTCTTCGACGCGTTCGCATCGATACTTCAGGTCCAGCAATCGGTGAGCTACGAAGCGCAAGCAGCGATGGAGCTTGAGGCTCTCGCAGGCAAGTCTCGCCTTTCGTCGGCAGAAGCGCTTGACGCAACCGAAGACATTCGATCGTTCCCGCATCTTGCACAATGGGTGATCAACGCAACCCTAGATGGAACACGCCTCTTCGAAGACATTGCCCGGATTGCACACGCAGGCATAGCGACACTCGTTGCTCGCTCGCTTATTGACGCCGCCCAAGAAGAAGCTACCGAGGTCATTGGCATCACGGGGGGCTGCGCCGTCAACCGCATTTTGATGAACGACATCTTGCAAGTATTCCGGCACCAACGCCCCTCATTGACGGTGTTAACGCATAAAAAAGTGCCCGCCACTGATGGCGGGCTCAGCCTCGGCCAGGCGGCCGCAGGAAGGCTCTGGTCGCGGTAGCGAACCCATGCAGCCTCAGGAACTTAACAGATTCGTGGCAACGGATCGCCAACCAGTTTGTCGACCATACGGGTACCACCAAAGCCGGTGACCAACACCACCGCTGCAGCTGGTTCCTCGACGATCTTTCCAACGACCGCCGCCCCTTCAGCGCCTGCTGCATGCAGCGCCGCGAGTGCTTGGTCGGTCTGGTCTTCCGGCACCACCGCCGTAAACGTTCCTTCGTTCGCGACGTAGAGCGGATCAATGCCCAGCATGTCGCAAGCTGCGCGCGTCATCGGCTGCACAGGGATCTTCTCGTCGTGCAGTGCAACGCCGTAGCCAGTTGATTCTGCAAGTTCGTTCATGACTGTCGCTAGACCACCACGTGTGGCGTCACGCATCCAACGAGTCTCGGGGGCATCGGCGAGCATCGCCCGCACCAAACTTGCGACCTCGCGCGAGTCGGACTCGATCGGTGCTTCGATTGCGAGGTCTCCGCGGGCCATCATGACCGCCATACCGTGGTCTGCGATCGGGCCAGAAACGATAATCCGGTCACCAGGCTTGACTTTTGCAAAACCGAGTTCCCGTCCAGCAGGTACTACGCCGATGCCTGCTGTATTGATATAAATCTTGTCCCCAGCACCCTTCGGAACTACTTTTGTGTCGCCAGTCGCAATCTGTACTCCGGCGCGTTCTGCTGCGGTGCGGAGATTCTGCGCGATCCGGCGAAGCGTCTCTACTTCAAGCCCTTCTTCCAGAATGAAACCCACCGAAATATACTTCGGCTCCGCACCACCCACGGCAAGATCGTTGACGGTACCGTTTACCGCGAGATCCGCGATGGATCCACCCGGGAACTCTATCGGGTTCACCACATAGCTGTCGGTTGTAAACGCCAGCGTCCCGCCGTTCAAATCGAGGTCCAACAGCGTCGAGTCTTCCCCCTGTGAGAGCAGATCGTTGCCGTACTCGTCGAAAAATACCTGCTCTAGCAGTGTCGCGCTCGCCTTTCCGCCCGCCCCGTGTGCGAGCGTGACATATTCATCCTTCAAGCGTCCACCACGACGACGCACTCGAGCAATGTTGTCATTGACCTTGGACTCATCTACATTGAGGCGGTTTTTAGGCTTCACAGCACTTTCCTTTTCTTATTTTCGCAACTAGCCACCGTGTGGAATTGCTACGAATAGTTCCGTGTGTGAATTCTACCGCCGGTACCGTGTTTTGGGTTTTCGGGGCTTGAAGGTTGTGGGTGACGCGCATAGTTAGCTTGCTGGGTACTTTTAGAAATGCACAAATCATGGGCAATAATGTAAAACGGAATAAGCACGAAAAAGTGTGAAAATAATGCAATCGATGGAAGGCTCTGCTTTATGTGTCTGGGAGTACCAGCGCAGGTTGTCGAAATTAAGGATCCCACCCGCGCAACAGTCAGCATCTCGGGAGTAACCCGTGCAATCTCCACTGATCTTCTTGTTGAAGAAGGACTCGAGGTCGGCGAATGGGTGCTGGTACACGTAGGATTTGCGCTGTCAAAAATTGACGAGGATGAAGCCGCGACAACCCTGCAACAGATTCAACAACTCGGCGCAAATACGTTTGAGGACGAGCTCGATTCGTTTACAACCTCAAGAATCGACTAAGCCACCGTCCCCTACGTTCCTAAGAAAGGACCCCACATGAAATTCGTCGATGAGTTTCGTGACCCAGCCGCAGCTCGCCAACTGATTGCAACCATCGAGGAACAGGCGAAGCAACTCGACCGCCCGATTAAGCTCATGGAAATCTGCGGTGGGCATACCCATACGATCTACCGCTACGGCCTGGAAAATCTTCTCCCCGACTCCATCGACCTCGTTCACGGACCTGGTTGCCCAGTCTGCGTCATTCCAATGGGCAGGGTCGATGACGCACTCTGGCTTGCAAACCAGCCTGACGTTATCTTGACCACGTTCGGCGACATGATGCGTGTTCCAGGCTCCGAGGAGTCACTGTTGCAGGCTCGTGCACGTGGTTGCGACGTTCGCTTTGTCTACTCTCCACTGGACTCTCTCAAGATCGCGGAGGAGAACCCGGATAAGCACGTTATCTTCTTCGCAATTGGCTTTGAGACGACGACGCCATCCACCGCTGTGACGCTAACCGCCGCCAAGCAACGCGATATCCCAAACTTCTCAGTCTTTTCTAACCATGTGACCATCGAGCCACCACTGCGTGCAATCGCCAACGGGGGTGTCACGGAGGTTGACGGCTTTATCGGGCCCGGCCACGTAGCAACTGTGGTCGGCACAAAGGCTTTCGATTTCCTGGCTGAAGAATTTAACCGGCCAGTCTCCGTTTGCGGCTTCGAACCTTTGGATATTCTTCAGGGCGTTGCCCAGTTGCTGGAGCAGTTTACGTCGGGCGACATTGCCGCGGGCAAGGCACGCGTCCAAAACCAGTACGCCCGCGTCGTGCGCCCAGAGGGCAACCCTTCAGCGCAAGCGCTCTTGGATAGGGTCTTCGATATACGGGACGAGTTCGAGTGGCGTGGCCTTGGAACCCTTCCCCATTCCGGAATGGCCATCTCTGAAGAATTCGCCAAGTGGGATGCGGAGCGCATTTTCGATGTGCCCGGCAACCGAGTCGAAGACCCCGCGGCATGTGAGTGCGGGTCTGTCCTGACCGGCCACATCAAGCCGTGGCAGTGCAAGGTCTTCGGTACCGCCTGTACGCCGGACACCCCGATTGGTACCTGCATGGTTTCCCCAGAAGGAGCCTGTGCCGCATATTACAACTTCGGAAGAATAGATAAAATCACCACTTCTTCCCTCTCTTAGATTAGTAAACCCCCAGGTCAGAACTGCCTGGGGGTAAAATCTTTCGATTTGTTAGCGCAAAACTGTCCGAGTGGGTATTATTCACTCATGCGCAAACGTATCACGGCCGCGGTCACCGCGGCTTCTCTCATTGCAACGGCTTCGGTGGTCAGCCCTTCCGCACTTGCGGAAATCCCAGCCCCCGAAGCACCTGCTACAAGTTCGATAGACTCTGATAAAGACGCCGGTGGAGCTTCTAGCGCGTCCGAGGGCGAAAAGAAGAGCTCCCTGGATCAAGACCCAGAGAACGACCCTCTCTACATTCCGCCCGAAAAGAACCCAGTGCAGAAAATCTCCAGCTCTGAGCTATTCCTCAAGTGGACTGATGACATGCCAGAGGGCGACGGCAAGGACTTTGTTCAGGGATGGGCGAAGGGGTCGTCGATACCAAGCACCGCAAACCCGCTCGAATGGACTAAAGCTGAGGTACAGGGATCTTCGAATATGGTCCGTGGATTGTTCACTGGTAATTTTGCTCAAAGTTCTCAGGGCTCAAGCCAAGCGACAGCACCAGTGCTTCTCGCAATGTTGAGTGTGTTTCTGGTTGGACAAACGGTAGAGCTCATCATGCGTGGGCTGCGATCGCTTCCAACCCCACGCTAGAAACAATCCCAAACAAGGTCGAAAACAATGAACCAAAACAAACGCTTTGGCAAGGCGACGAGGGTCCTCAGCGCGTTCACGTTGATGATGGGCGTTGGTCTTCTCAGTGGCTGCGTAACCAACGTGGAAGGTGGCAACCCAGATGGGTGGGAGCCTATTGAGCCTGCTACCGTTCCTGAGATTGCGGCGATGGTCCCCGAGAATGTCTCGAAAGACGGCAAATTCTCAATTGGCGCCAACCCACCATTCGCCCCCTTCGAGTTCAAAGACTCACAAGGTAATTTGATCGGGCTGGAGCTTGACCTCGGGCGCGCGCTTGCCTCAATCATGGGTCTCGAATTCGATCCACAGGAGATGGATTTTTCTATGATCCTACCTGCGGTTCAGGCAGGCAGCCTTGACGCTGGCATGTCTGGATTTACTGATAACGAAGAGCGCCGCAAAAGCTTTGAGTTCGTTAATTTCCTCTTCGCAGGAATCCAGTGGGCTCAACTCACCGGTACGCATGTGAACCCAGAGGATGCTTGTGGTCTCACAGTTGCGGTTCAGCGCACAACCGTTTCCGAGACCGATGACGTGCGTCCGAAGAATGATGCTTGTATTGAAGCAGGAAAACCACCCATCACCATCCTGTCGTTCGACACCTCTGACAACGCGGCGCTCGCGGCACTGGTTGGCCGTGCAGATGCCTTTAGTGCTGACTCCCCTGTCACGTCTTGGGCGGTCGAACGCTCCGACGGGAAGCTCGAGCTCGTGGGTGACATGTTCGACGCAGCACCATACGGAATCGCGGTGCCAAAAGACTCAGGTCTGAGCATTGCGCTTGCCCACGCAATGCAGCATCTCATCGACACTGGCGATTACGAGCGCATTTTGGCGCAGTGGAACGTACGAACTGGCCTGCTCGATACCGCGCTTATTAACGAACAGCCCCTTACAGAATGGAAGTAACAGACCATGACCACACCATCTACTAGCCAAAGTCGGCCTGCCAGAATTGAAGCGAAACCGTTACGGCACCCAGGACGGTGGGCGCTCGCGGTCCTGCTCGGCGTCCTCGTTGTCTGGTTTATTATTGGCGCAGCCAAGAATGAAGCGTATGGGTGGGACACATACGCGCAGTACCTCTTCGATACTCGAATCGCGGTAGCTGCTCTACACACCATTGCGATTACGGTCCTCGCGATGCTTATTGGCGTGGTCGGCGGTGTGCTCCTTGCCGTGATGCGTATGAGTCCCAACCCGGTGTTTCGCACCGTAAGCTGGGTTTTCCTCTGGATTTTCCGCGGTACCCCCGTGTACGTTCAGTTGATGTTCTGGGGCCTGATCGGAGCAATCTACGACTCCATCAATCTCGGGTTTACGCAAATCTCCCTCGATCCGTTCACCTCTTCCGCATTTGCTCTCGCCGTCGTTGGTCTGGGCCTCAATGAGGCCGCCTACATGGCGGAAATTGTCCGCTCGGGTGTCTCCGCTGTTCCAGAAGGACAGATTGAAGCGTCGAAGTCGCTGGGCATGAGCTGGTCCCAGACCATGACTAGGACAGTTCTTCCCCAAGCGATGCGCATTATCATTCCGCCGACAGGAAATGAATTTATCTCCTTGCTGAAGACGTCTTCGTTGGTTGTTGCGGTTCCTTACTCCCTGGAGCTGTACGGCCGCTCGATGGATATCGCTGCAGCGCTGTTCCAGCCGGTTCCGTTGCTGCTTGTGGCAGCAACGTGGTACTTGGTAATCACCTCCTTGCTGATGGTCGCGCAGCACTACCTGGAGCGCTACTTCGACCGGGGCGCAACCCGCCAGCTCACTGCCCGGCAGCTCGCTAGCTTGGCCGACGCCGAAGGCACAATTCCAAACAACGTCGAGATCATTGAAGCTCCAGAAAGGAACCAACGGTAACCATGGCTTCTCCTACATCTTCTTCCCCCGCCCAAACGCCAATGATCCAAGCGGTTGACGTATGGAAGTCCTTCGGCAGCTTGGAAGTACTCAAGGGCATCAACCTCGAAGTAGCTCCGGGTTCTGTTACCTGTTTGATCGGTCCTTCCGGCTCCGGCAAGTCCACATTCCTTCGCTGCGTTAACCATCTTGAGAAGGTCACTGCTGGTCGCCTGTACGTTGATGGTGATCTGATCGGGTACCGCGAAAAGAACGGCACGCTCTATGAGATGAGCGAGAAGGATGCCGCAGTCCAGCGCCGGGACATCGGGATGGTCTTTCAGAGCTTTAACTTGTTCGGGCACCGCACCGTGCTCGACAACATCATTGAAGCTCCGGTCCATGTCAAGGGCGAGTCGCCGGAGAAGGCAAAGGTCCGTGCGATGGAGCTTCTGCGCATGGTCGGTCTCGAATCGAAGGCAGACGCCTACCCGATCCAGCTTTCAGGTGGTCAGCAGCAGCGAGTCGCTATCGCTCGTTCGGTCGCGATGGATCCAAAGCTCATGCTTTTCGACGAGCCCACGTCCGCACTTGACCCGGAGCTTGTTGGTGAAGTGTTGCGGGTGATGAAGCAACTTGCGCAAGACGGTATGACGATGTTGGTGGTCACGCACGAGATGGCATTCGCGCGCGAGGTCGCAGATCACGTTGCATTCATGTCCGACGGTCAGATCGTCGAGTACGGCACCCCTGAACAGGTGCTCGACAACCCTCAAAAGGAACGCACGAAAGCCTTCCTTTCGACGATATTCTAGCTTGAGCGCCCAATCGGAGCCCGGTAGATCTTCTTGGCTGATCTTCCGGGCTTTTACTTTACTTCGCGCAGGCGTTCGTTCATCGCCTGCATAACCGCCGGAGGTACCAGTCCCCCGATATCGCCTCCGAAGCGGGCGACTTCCTTGCATAGCGAGGACGAAATGTAGCCGTACTTCTCGTCAGTGAGCAAGAAGAACGTCTCAACACCGGTGAGGCGGCGGTTCATCTGCGCCATTGGCAGCTCATACTCATAGTCAAGTGACGATCGCAAGCCTTTCACCAGGGCAGTAATGCCGTGTGCGCTGGTGTAGTCGACCAACAACCCACCCCAGCTGTCTACTTTCACGTCCGGCATGTCGGCGACGGCGGACTGGATCAAGGCGACTCGTTCCGCCACTGTAAACATTCCAGTTTTCTTGGTTGGGTTCCCAGTTACCAGAACGACTACTTCGTCGAAGTGGCGTCGAGCACGGTCTACGATATCCAGGTGCCCGTTCGTGAAGGGGTCGAACGACCCGGGGCACACCGCAACGTTACGGGCCGAAGCTAACGATTGGGCCATAACTCACTCCTCCTGAGCGTCTGAGGGGGCTGTATACACTGCCATATCGAACCGTGCGATCCCGTACAAGCGCTTCTTGAGTTTCTGTCCCGTAGGGGTAAACGCGGGCGGCCATGCGGTCTCGGGGCTTTCGCGGTGACGTTCGATGACGACCACGGCGCCGTCGACGAGTAGCTCCTGCAACGCAGTGACCATTTCGGCCACGGCTTCATCGGCAAGGTCATAGGGTGGATCGGCGAGCACCATTGAAAAGTGCTGCTTGGGAGCACGCGCCACATACGTGGAGACTTTCACGGGCTCGACACAGGTGTTCGGGTGCCCGACAACGCCCGCATTGTGCTCAATCACCGCGACCGCTTTCGGGTCGTCTTCCACAAGCACCACTTCCTCAGCGCCACGCGAGGCTGCCTCCAGCCCTAGTGCGCCGGATCCCGCAAAGAGGTCAAGGACGTGCTGCCCAGGGAACCCAAAGCGGACCTGCAGAGAGGAAAAGAGGCCCTCTCGCGCGCGGTCCGACGTTGGCCGTGTCCCCTCCGGTGGAACTTTAATCTTGCGCCCACGGGCTTCACCAGAAATGATGCGATTCATGGTACTCACTCTAGCTTTAGCTCTTTTCTAGGTACACAAAGTCCTCATCTTGGAGGTGTGCACTGAGCGCCCGTGCCTTCTCAAGGTCTTCTTCGACAAAGCGGGCCGCATCGCGGTACGCACTGGTAACGATCTCGTAGTCCTCAATCAAGTCGATCAATTTAAACGTGCGACGGATACCTGACTGCTCTGTTCCGAGCACGTCACCCTCACGGCGGTGGCGCAAGTCTAGATCGGCAAGAGCAAAGCCATCGCTCGTCTGAGCAACCTCCCAGACCCGCTGAAAGGCATCACTGCCTTCTTCTGCCTGTGTATGGAAAAGACACAGAGATTGATTGCCGCCTCGCCCGACTCGGCCTCGCAGCTGGTGCAGCTGTGAAACGCCAAAGCTTTCTGATTCCCGTACCATCATGACAGTCGCGTTCGGCACGTCTACGCCAACTTCGATGACGGTCGTAGCTACCAAGATGTCAATGCCACCCGCTGCAAAATCGGACATCACAGCGTCTTTTTCCTCAGCACGCATCTTGCCGTGCAGTACGGCTACTTGCAGGCTTGGGAACTCGGTAGCGCGCAACCACTCGGCAGTCTCAAGGACACCACCCTCACCGTCAATGCGCGGGCACACAATGTAAACCTGGTGGCCAGCCGCGACATCTTCCCGCATCTTCTCCCAAGCACGTGCAATCCACGTCGGCTTGAACTCCGGAACAACTGAGGACTGAATAGGCTTCCTTCCGCCTGGCAGCTCGTTGAGCACCGAGACCTCGAGATCACCAAAGACGGTCATTGCGATTGTGCGCGGGATCGGCGTCGCTGTCATGACAAGTAAGTGCGGAGTCTGCGCCCCCGACTTAGCGCGAAGTCGGTCGCGCTGCTCCACGCCAAAACGATGCTGCTCGTCGACAATGACGAAGCCAAGGTTAAAGAACTCCACGCTGTCTTGAATCAGCGCGTGGGTGCCCACGACTATGTCCGCCTCACCCGAGACAATCTTGAGGAGGGCATCTTGCTTCAGTGCCGTCGGCATGGAGCCTGTGAGTGGCACCACAGTCGTGTGCAGCCCGGCGCGCATGAGTGTCTCTGTAAGCGATCGTGCGTGTTGCTGCGCGAGCACCTCGGTAGGTGCGAGCAGGGCTGCTTGAGCACCGTTATCAACCGCTTGGAGCATGCTGATCAGTGCGACGATAGTTTTGCCGGAGCCGACCTCTCCTTGGAGGAGGCGGCTCATTGGGTGGGCGTGAGTCAGGTCGGTGGAGATTTCCTGGATGACGCGTTGTTGCCCGCCAGTGAGTGGGAATGGGAGTTGTGTAATGAGTCGGGATTGTTCGCCGTTTGGTTGTTTGGGAAGGGCTGGAGCGTTGTGGTTGTTTGCGTCGGTGCGTCGCACGCTCATGGCGAGTGCGACGGTCATGGCTTCGTCGTATTTGAGGCGTCGGCGGGCGGGTTCGGGTCCTTCGGTGTCAGGTTGGTGAATGGTGCGGATGGCGCTGTCGCGGGCGATGTATCCGTCAGGGCTTGCGCCGAGTGGTTCGGGGACTGTGGGGAGGCTTTGCAGGATGGTGTGGACGGCTCCCATGATGGTCCAGGTGCTGACCTGTTTTGTTGCCGGGTAGATTGGGAGCCATTCGCGTCCGGAGAGGATTGCTTCGAGGTCGCCGAAGTGTTGGAGTTGTCGTAGTGCTCCGGTGGCTTGGGTGGGGCCGTCGAGTAGTACGAAGTCTGGGTGTTGGAACTGGATTTCGTTGCGGTACGTGCTGATTTTGCCGGTCATCATGACGCGGGTGTGTTCTTTGAGCACTCGCATGGCGTAGTTGGAGCCGAAGAATGTTGCGGTGAAGGTGTTGGTGCCGTCGTAGACGTGGGTTCGGTAGATGGGTCGGTTGGGGTGTTTTCTGTTGGGGATGCGTTGGGTAGCGGTGATTTCGCCGACGATGCTGAGTGTATCGCCTTCATTGATGGTGGCAAGGTCGGTCGCGGTGCCGTAGTGGAGGTATCGGCGTGGGTAGTGCTCGAGGAGCTCGCCGCAGGTGCTGTATCCAAGGTGTTTGGTGATTGCCTTGGCTTGTTTCAAGGGGATGACGAGGTTGAGCGGCCTGGGGTCGATGTTTCCTAGCACTTCCTATTCGACTCCGATCTCGGCGACGGCACCGAGCCCGTCTGCGGGGAAAACGATGACGTCGACGTCGAGTTTGTCGTCGAGTGCCGCGAGGTCTTCGGCGCGCAGTGATGCGGTATCGAAGAGTACGGTGACTTGTTCCCCACCGGGCTCGAGGAGGCGCTTGCAGGTCTTTTCGACGGCGGCTATCGCGTCGTCAGCGATCAGGAGTGTTTCGCCGTGTGCCATGGCGATGATGTCGCCCTTCGAGACTGCCCCTCCTTGCACGAGCCCGGCTTTAGGGGCGCGCTGGAGGACAGCGGTTCGCATTTCTCCGGCGGCCTCCGACATGGTGAAAGCTGCCGTCGCGAGTGGTTGGGCTGGGTCATGAACGGCGAGCGCCGCGATACCGGAAACAAGCCGCACGGTAGGAAGCAGGGTGATGCTTTGTTCGAAGGCGTGGGTTGCTTTCTCCACTGCGGCGAGGCTTCGCTGATCAAGCAGTCCGTTCGGCAGCAAAATAACTTCGCGAGCTTCGGTTTTGTGGACGGCGGCGAGGATGTCCGCGACAATATTCTCGCCCGGCGCGACTGTTACCGCACCTGCCTGCGCGTAGAGATCAGTAAGTGATCCGGGAGGCGTCACTGCGACAACCAGTCTTGTGGGAGTTTGCGTGACAGGTTCGTCCGGGAGCACTTCGAGTTGCAGTTGTGTCACGGTACCGCGGGCGAACGCGCGCTCAATCACTGCGCCGGCCTCGGTGGAGTGAATGTGGACTTTGCCGCTGTGCTCGTTATTGCGAGCGATCACAAGGCAGTCACCCATGGTGCTCAGTTCGCCCTCAAGGACATCCATGTCGCCTTCGAAGAAGAACATGACTTCCAGGTTTGCCTTGCCGCTTGCGTGTGAGATCACGTGAGAGGTTCCGTGTGTGGCAGGCTGCGCTACCTCGTAGGGTTGGCCGTCGAGTTCGTATACAAGTGATTCCAGGAGGATAACGAGGCCGGTGCCTCCTGCGTCGACGACGCCCGCTTCCCGTAACGCTTCCAGCTGTGACGGGGTACGTGCAAGTGCAGTTTCCGCAGCGTCGGCGGCAGCCTGTGCGATGCTCAACGCGGGTGCTTCTCCCCCTGAATCCTGCAGCGCTTGCGATGCCGCAGTCGACGCCGCCCGCAGCACCGTGATCACGGTGCCCTCTACCGGCTCGGCAATTGCGCGGTCAACAAACTGCACTGCTTGGGCAAGCGCGTTCGCGATGAACTTCCCGCTTCGAGTATCTTCATCGGCGGTTTGCGCGACGCCTCTGATGACCTGGGACAGCACAACACCCGAGTTGCCACGCGCGCCGCGAATGGCGCCAACGGCAAGCGCTTCGGCTACTTCCTGCATCGACTGAGCATCAGATCTTTTCGACGCCTCTTCGACAGCCGCCGCCATCGTCTGCGCCATGTTGGAACCAGTGTCCGCGTCCGGGACGGGAAACACATTGAGCTGGTTGATCTCGTGTCGGCGACGTTCGAGTTCTGCCGCTGCCCGACGAGCCCAGGACAGGAGCCGTGGTCCATCGAGTGCAGTTGCTGTTTCCATGGTCAGACAGTCTACAGTGCCCAGTCGACAGGTGAGGCACCCTGTGCAATGAGCGCCTGATTTGCCCGACTGAATGGCCGCGACCCAAAAAATCCCCGGCGCGCCGACAGCGGCGAGGGATGTGGGGACTCAATCGTTGGCGTACTCCCGAGGAACTGTTTCGCAGTTTGTGCGTCTCTGCCCCACAGGATCGCAACCAACGGAGTATTACGCTGAGCGAGCTTTGCGATTGCGTGTGCGGTCACTGCTTCCCAGCCCTTCCCGCGGTGTGACGCCGGCGCGCCGGGCCGGACTGTGAGTACTCTGTTGAGAAGCATGACTCCGTTTCGCTGCCAAGAGGTCAAGTCCCCGTCGGCTCGTGGGGGGATACCGAGGTCATCGTTGAGCTCCTGGTAGATGTTTACCAACGATCGGGGCGGTTTCACGCCTGGCTGCGTCGAGAATGAGAGACCCATGGGGTGGCCGGGCGTCGGGTACGGATCTTGGCCCAAGATGAGCACACGGACATCTTCAAATGGGGTCGAAAACGCACGGAGAATGTCTTTTCCGGCAGGCAGGTACGCGGGTTCACCGCGGAGAAAGTCTCCCATCGCGTGGATGGCAGGTTCTACTTCCGCCAGCGGTTCCTGCCAGGAAGGGTGGACGGGTAAGTTCATGAAAATGGCTCCCATTCATGGCGCGCGGTGTGTGCGACGCCGTCGATTTCCACGCCGACTTTGCGTGTGACCGTACCGATCGAACGATACCCCACGGGTGCGTCCCCATCGATCGTGCCCAGCAATGTGTGGTCTTCTCCCCCGTTGAGTACCCAGTCCCATGGGTCGACGCCTAGGAACTCACCGGCTTCTCGCAGCTGATCACTTGGGGCTACAGCGGCGCGCGAGATGTTAATCCCCACGTTCGAGGCCCGGGTTATCACGCCCAGATCGTGCAGTAGCCCGTCGGAGTTGTCTGTCATGGCTGTAGCCCCTGCTGCTCGTGCAACAACCCCGCGCCCAGGAGTCAGTTGCGGGCAGCGGTGCGCATGTACGATATCTGCAAGCCTTTCCGGGATTTCCCGTCCGGACTCCAGTAGTGCAAAGCCTGCAGCAGAATAGCCGATTTTCCCGTGCGCTATCACTCGCTGCCCCGGACGCGCTTGGCTCAAGCGCAGTGGCGGCAAACTACCTCCTAACGAACCAATCGCGGTGATCGCGATCGTCAGTTGGTTCCCACTCGTGATGTCCCCGCCGACGAGCTCGCTCGAGTATCGCTCCAATTCGAGATGGATCCCTCGTGCAAGTTCACTCACGACGGCAAGCGGGGTGTCCGGAGGCGCCGAGAGCGCGAGTAGCGCGGCAACGGGGCGAGCACCCATCGCCTCGATGTCGGCGAAGTTTTGCACGATGGCTTTGCGTCCCAGCAGCGCGGGGGTGGTCGTCGAAAAGCGAAAGTGCTGGCCCTCAATGAGCATGTCTGTTGCCACGACCGCACGGCTATTCGGTGTGTGTGACTCGAGGACGGCTGCGTCATCACCATTGAGCGGTGACGGCGAGGCTCCAACGATGGCGTCAATCGTTGCTTGCTCGCCTACCTCCCGCAGCGTCGGGCCGTGTGTGGGAAAACCGACGTTACTCACCAAAGTGCGCCTTTCAGTAGACTTGTACGCCATGAATGATTCCTCTGGCGCGTTGCATGATTCACAGATTAACCGTACAGCGGTCTACATCAGTTTGGGCCTCGCAGTGGCGCTTGTTTTGGGCGTCATTGTGGGTGCCCGGTACTTTTTCCAGCAGGTGGCGTTGCAGCCTGTCGCGATGACTGAGCTACCCTCCCCCGAGGCTGATTCACCCGAGTGCGCTGCGCTCGTGGACAGCCTTCCTGAAAAGGTGCTTGGGCACAAGCGTGCGGAGCTCGCCGCCCCGGCTCCGGCAGGTGCTGCCGCGTGGCAGTCCTCTTCAACTCGACGCGTCACGCTGCGCTGCGGCGTGGAAATGCCCCTTCAGTACACCGAGTACACCCCGGTGTCCTCCCACAATGGTGCAGAGTGGATCAGAATTGACGACGCCACCCCAGGATCAAGCATGGTTACGTGGTTTAGCGCGGACCGTTGGCCGGTAGTCGCCGTGACTACCGACGCGGAGGGACTCGGCAGGGCAGATACGCCAGTGGACGAGATTAACGTGAGCGCGCTGCCGCAGCGCGATCTCCCTCGCAACCCGGCGCCGCTCTCTGAGCTGCAGCCAGCGATGCATTCAACGGACGGGAGTGGAGCAAACGCATGCGGCGGATTGCTTGCTGCGCTTCCTGAATCGCTCGTCGAAGGCTATAAACGGCTTCCTGAGAACAAAGTGGCTTCGCCGCAAACTGCAGTCTGGACGCAGCTTGGCCACGAACCGATTGTGCTGCGTTGTGGTGTGAACGACCCGGAGCACTACGAGGCCGGAGCGACCTTGCAACAGATCAACGGGATCCCTTGGTTTGAGGACACCATCACTGCAACTGGTACCACCTCGTCGACGTGGTACGCGCTCGGGCGAGAGGTCAACGTTGCGGCCTTTGTGCCCTCAGGTGAGGGCAATGAGGTCATCACCACGCTGACCGAGCTCGTCGAGAAGCACGTCCCCGAACGCAAGTCTTAGTCCGTTGCGCCGTCGGCTGCCCGCAGCGCAGTGCGGACCAGTGTGTCGAGCAGTTTCGGGTAGTCGATGCCGCTTGCGTTCCACACCTGTGGGTACATCGAAATTGCGGTGAACCCCGGCATGGTGTTGATCTCGTTGAGCACAGGACCCTTGTCGGTGACGAAGAAGTCCACGCGTGCCAATCCCTTACAGTTCAGTGCATTGAATGCACGGACTGCTTGGTCCTGCAGGGTAGCTATCAAAGAGGCGTCGTAAGGCGCGGGGATTGTTGCTGTAACTCCCTCTTCCATGTACTTCGTTTCGAAGCCGTAGAAGCCTTCTGCGGAGGCATCAGTTCCGTTGAGTTTGGCCGGCACGGAAGCTTCGATGCGGCCATCGGGAAACTCCAGAACTCCAACCTCGACTTCGTCGCCGACCTGCTCCGACTCGACGATCACTTTCGAGTCGCACTCGTACGCTTGATGCAGTGCGGCATCGAAGTCTTCCCACGTGGTCACCTTGGACACACCAATCGACGATCCACCGTTGGCGGGCTTGACGAACACCGGAAGGCCTAGGCGCTGCTTATCCTCATCGAGCAGCAGTTCACCTCCGCGGAGAATCACTTCCGGAGTCACTGTGATTCCGGCAAGTGCCACGAGCTTCTTCGTGTACTCCTTGTCCATGCCACTCGCGGACGCCAAGACGCCTGGCCCCACGTACGGGATGCCCGAAAGTTCGAACATACCTTGGATAGTGCCGTCTTCACCAAACTGCCCGTGCAGGACCGGGAAAACAACGTCGACCTGTGCGACGGTCTCGCCGGTGGCGACATCAGTAAACTCACCGCGGCGCGAAGGGTTGATGCTCAACGCGATCTCTGCCCCACCACGAACTTCGGGAAGCGCCTCTCCGCCAACGGGGTCGATTTCCCCGCGCACCCAAGTACCATCCCGGCGAATACCTACCGGAAACACCTCGTACACCTCGGGGTCCAGGTGGGCCATGATGGAGCCGGCAGAAATACAAGAAATTGAATGCTCGGTGGAACGACCACCGTAGACTACTGCAATACGAATCACAGCTGACACATTACCTGGTGTCTACTCCGATTTTTTCGACCGACCCATCAACGCAGCAATCGTCTCTTCCACCGTCACACCCTGGTGACACACCGCGAAAACGGCTTGTGTCAGCGGCATGTCCACGCCGTGGCGCTCGGCGAGCTGATAAATGCTGCGTGAGGAAATAACTCCCTCGGCAACCTGGCCCTTCGTTGCAGCCTTCGCTTCTTCAATCGTGGCCCCCTTCCCCAGCGCGGAACCGAAAGTTCGGTTGCGAGACAGCGGCGAGGAGCACGTGGCAACCAAGTCCCCCATGCCCGCCAGGCCTGCGAACGTCCGGGCGTCGGCACCCAACTCCTGGCCTAGACGCGTACTTTCAGCCAAACCACGGGTAATGAGCGTTGCCAGCGTGTTCTCCCCTAGCCCCTGGCCAGAAGCCATGCCGCAGGCGAGCGCGATGACGTTCTTCGTCGCACCTCCGATCTCACAGCCGACAACATCAGTGTTCGTGTACGGGCGCAGGTACGACGTCGCACACGCCGCCTGCACGAGCTTCGCACGGTTAATGTCACTGCAGGCGATGACGGTGGCCGCCGGCTGCTCCTCAGCAATCTCGCGGGAAAGGTTTGGCCCACTGAGCACCGCGATTCGGTTCTCCTCTGCACCGGTAACCTCAGCGATGATCTCCGACATTCGCATGTATGTGCCGGTCTCAATACCTTTCGAAATGGACAACAGCGTAGTGTCAGTACGCAGCAGCGGGGCCCACACTTCCAGGTTCTGGCGCATGGTTTGGCTCGGCACAGCAAAAATAGCGATATCGGCAGCCTGCAGTGCCGCTTCCGCGTCAGACGTTGCGAAGACCCCGTCCGGCAGCGCAATCCCCGGCAGGTAATCGGGATTCTCCCGAGTCTCCTGCATGGTCTTCGCCAGCTCGTCCCGGCGTGCCCACAACTGCACCATGTTGCCGGCATCGGCAAACACTTTGGCCAAGGTTGTCCCCCAGGAACCTGCACCCATTACCGCTACGTTTACCACTTGTGCCACCGCCATTCCTGTCTGCATGAACCGTTTCACGCTAGCACTTTTCTACCGCCAATATCCACAATCAGCCCGCTGACCTGTCGCTGCAGCGAAAACCTGCAAAGTGCGTAAAGATAGAAAGTATGTCACGTTCAACGAAGCTCCACGAACAACACAAAGACCAATTCGGAGAAATGTTCATTACCGGACGCCACCAAGAAGTCCCCCGCCATCCGCATCGGGAGTTCAAGAAGACAACGCTCGCTGCGGGTGCCGTGCTGTGGCGTGGCGATCTGGAGCATCCGGATTCTATAGAAGTCGCTTGTATCCACCGCCCACACTACGACGACTGGTCGCTCGCCAAAGGCAAGGTGGATCCGGGCGAGTTCCTCGTTACCACCGCCGTTCGCGAAATTCAGGAGGAAACTGGCTACGAAGTCCGGCTGGGAAAGTTGATTGGCAAAACCGTGTATCCAGTTAAGAACACGACGAAGGTTGTGTACTACTGGACCGGCAAGGTAGTCGGCGGCGAGTTCACTCCTAACAATGAGGTCGACGAGATCCGCTGGCTCAACATCGACGATGCGACGCAGCTGATGAGCTACGAGCTCGACAGGCAAGTATTGCTGAAAGCTGCGAAGCGCTTCGCCACCCCTGCTGACACCAGGATTCTGTACGTGCGCCACGCTCGTGCGAACTACAAGGAGGCCTGGAAGCACGACGATAGTCGTCGGCCGCTCGATAAGAAGGGCAAGCGCCAGGCGAAGGCGCTTGTGCCGCTGCTGCAGGCGTTCGCTCCTGAGTCTCTCTATTCTGCCGAGCCGTTGCGTTGCGAGCAGACACTGATCCCACTTGCGAAGGCACTCGGTAAAGACATCACGATCGACGCCACCTTCGGTGAAATCGCGTGGCAGGAGAACCAGGTAGCTGCCCGCGCAGATTTTGATGCGCTCATCAAACGCGGTGGCACACACGTTGTGTGCTCGCAGGGTGGGGTCATCCCTGAGATGATTGCTGCGCTTTCGGCCGACGGTCGTCTGCCGATCGATTCGCCGATCCTGGCGAAGAAGGCGTCGGTATGGGTACTGTCCTTTAACGATGGGCAACTCATCGGCGCCGACTACATGCCATCTCCACTACCGGTGCTCTAAGGACACTTCGCCTAGAAAAAGAAAGGACTGCCCAGTTGCAGCCAGTTACCCAAGAACGAATCGAAGCGGCACTCGATGCGCTTGAATTGCAGTATTTCCGCAGTTCCGAGGACGGCCTCACCCGCACCGCGTTTCCGTCGATCATGTGCTTCTTTGAAGTCAAGGACATCGGATTCAAGATCACCAGCCAGTGGCTTGGAACCGCGAAGATGAATGCAGATAAGAGCAATCTTCGTCTCAGCATCAATGAGTTGAACCGCTCACTGCCCCTCGTTCGTGCACATCCGATTCAGCGCGAGGACGGTGCTCTGGTTGCGCTATTTGAGGCACCGTTTTTCTCCTCCGACGGTTTCAGCGACGAGCAGCTGCAGTCAATGCTGCAGTTTTACTTCTCCATCATGCACTACGCGGTGGAAGCGCTCGACGAAAACTTCGCGCATCTCAAAGACAAGCACCCGTACAAGCAGGAGAAGGAACAGTAAAATGCAACAGCTACAGCCGTTAAGTCTTGATCGTCTTCGCAAGCTGTTTGACCAACGCGGTTGGGAGTACCGGGAGCCTACGCAGTACAACTCTCTCATTACAGCATTTTCCGGTATCGGCTTTGAGATGAAGCTGGTCGATACAAGTCTGCATTTCGTCTCTACTGTCTCAATCGATGCTGTCGACGCAAGTCGTTTCGACGAAGTGCTCACGTGGTGCGAGGACTACAACAACGCCCACGCATTCCCATCGCTCGTCGTAATGAAAGACGAGAAGCGCGATGTCTCCGCTCTGGGCGTTGCGTATGTCATGCCGGGCTATTGGGAGTACAGCGACCAGCAGTTCGCGGACCACGTTTCGTCTGCTATTCACGGCATCACAACGTCGGTCCGCGACTTCTTATCGACGTTCGCGCCTTCGGCTCTCGAACGTCTCGGCACCCCTGCTACCGAGGAGAAGTAGCGGGGTAAAACGGGCGACGCTGCTGTTCGTACTCCTCGATGGCTTGCTCGTTTCGCAGCGTCAGCCCGATATCGTCGAGGCCTTCGCTCAGGCGCCAGCGGGTGTAGTCGTCGACGTCGAACGAGTAGGTACTCTCCCCGACTGTGACGGTGCGGTCCGGCAATGAAACAGTAGCGACAGTGCCTGGTGCCTGCTCGAGCTGCTTCCAGATCAGTTCGATGTCAGACTCCGACATGATGCCAGCTAGAAGGCCCGCCTTGCCCGCGTTGCCTCGGAAGATATCAGCAAACCGTGGGCTAAATACCGCCCGGAACCCGTAGTCCTGCAGAGCCCACACCGCGTGTTCGCGGGAGGAGCCAGTGCCGAAGTCGGGGCCGGCGAACAGCACCGACCCTTCCTTGTATGCCTCGTTGTTCAGCACAAAGTCAGGTTCATTGTTGCGCCAGTTTGAAAACAGGCCATCTTCGAATCCGGTACGGGTCACCCGCTTGAGGTAGCGGGCGGGAATAATCTGGTCGGTGTCCACATTTGACCGCGTCAACGGAACTGCGACGCCACTGTGGGTTGTGAATTTTTCCATGATCGTGTTCAGCTCCTGACTACTGTGCGTTGGCGGTGGAAGGAATGTCTGCGGGTGCGGCGAGGTGGCCGAGTACTGCTGTAGCAGCCGCTACTTCGGGCGAAACTAGGTGTGTGCGACCACCAGGTCCTTGGCGGCCTTCGAAGTTTCGGTTGGACGTCGAAGCGCTGCGCTCTCCAGGGGCAAGCTGGTCGGGGTTCATACCCAGACACATAGAGCAGCCCGCGGTGCGCCACTCAGCGCCGAACTCTTCAAAGATTGTGTGCAGGCCTTCTTCTTCCGCCTGCTGCTTGACCTTGGCAGAGGACGGCACGACCAGCATGCGGGTCCCCTTCGCGATTTTTTGGCCGCGCACAACCTCTGCAGCGGCGCGCAAGTCTTCGATGCGCGCGTTCGTGCACGATCCCAGAAAGACTGTATCAATCTTGATGTCACGCAACGGCGTGCCAGGGGTCAACCCCATGTACTGCAATGCTTTTTCCGCGGCCTGCTTCACGCTGTCGTCTCCGAAGTCCTCAGGGGCAGGAACAGAGGCGCTCAGCGGCAAGCCCTGGCCGGGATTGGTACCCCAGGTGACGAACGGGGTGAGCGTCGAGGCGTCGATCTCTACGACGGTGTCGAACTTCGCGCCGGGGTCAGTTGGCAGCGTCTTCCAGTACGCCACTGCGTCGTCCCAGTCCTTCCCCTTCGGCGCGTAGGGACGTCCCTTAACGTACTCAAATGTCGTCTCATCGGGTGCCACCATGCCGGCACGGGCGCCTGCCTCGATGGACATGTTGCAGATGGTCATGCGCGCTTCCATTGAAAGTTTCCGAATGGCTTCGCCGCGGTATTCGATGATGTGCCCTTGGCCACCGCCAGTACCAATCTTGGCGATGATTGCCAGGATCAAATCTTTCGCACTCACACCAGGTTGCAGCGTTCCACTGACCTCAATCGCCATCGTCTTGAACGGTGCCAGCGGCAGCGTCTGGGTCGCCATCACGTGCTCTACCTCAGAGGTGCCGATACCCATGGCGATCGAACCAAACGCGCCGTGCGTCGACGTATGCGAGTCGCCGCACACAATCGTCATGCCGGGCTGGCTAATGCCCAGCTGTGGACCAACGGTGTGGACGATGCCCTGTTCCTTATCGCCCATTTCGTGCAGCACAACGCCGAACTCTTCACAGTTCTTTCGCAGCGTCGAGACCTGGGTGCGCGAGGTCGGGTCGCTAATTTCTGTCAGCTCACCAGAAACGATGCCCGTGGTTGGCACGTTGTGGTCTTCGGTGGCAAGGTGCAGCTCTGGGTGGCGCATGCGGCGCCCGTTGAGGCGCAAACCATCAAATGCCTGCGGCGACGTCACTTCGTGCAGGAGTTGAAAATCGATGTAGAGAAGATCAGGCTGACCGTTCTCTCCACGGGTGACCACGTGATCACGCCACACTTTTTCCGCCAGCGTTAATGGCTTTTGGCCCATCTTGCTCCTCCTCAACAGTCGCAACCACCTCCCACCGAGTGAGATGGTAGGATCCATGACGTGAGACAGTATAGCGAAGACTCTGGAATTAAAGTGCTCGATCGCTCGATTTCCATCGTACGAGCGGTCGCAGGCGGCGACAAAACCCTCGCCGAGCTCAGCGAAGCAACCGGACTGCCCCGAGCGACGACTCACCGAATAGCCACTGCACTGGAAGTGCATAACGTCCTAGCAAGGACAGAGGACGGACAATGGACGATCGGCCGCGCACTCTCCCACTTTTCAGGGCACTCCTCCCCCCGTTTGCTCTCTGCCGCCGCACCAATTATGCGCAACCTCGTTGAAGTCACTGGCGAGTCCGTGCAGCTCTACAAGCTCAGCGGGGACACCCGCACCTGCATCGCGGCAGAAAAGCCTGAGAGCGGCCTCACCTACACAGTTCCCGTGGGCTCGCAGCTCTCGCTCACCGCAGGCTCAGCGGCCCGTGTGTTCGCCGCCCACTCACTTATCGACGCCTCTCCGTTTCCCTCGCAAGACCTCGAGGCGATCCGCGAAACCGGACTCGCTGAGTCAATCGCAGAGCGTGAAGTTGGGCTGGCGAGCCTGTCTGCGCCCATCACCAACCCAGACGGATCAGTCATCGCTGTCCTTTCCGTTTCCGGGCCGGCCGAGCGGCTCACCCCCACCCCAATCGAAAAGTGGGGCCCCGAGCTGCATGAGGCTGCTCAGGAGCTCACCGAGGCCCTGCGGTAACCCTTGATTGCTGGCGGCGCTGCCCGCCAGCAACAAGTCCAGCACGCTTCGCTCTCACCGTTCTCATTCCGAGATACACCCAGGCGGCCACAGCACACCCCGACAGAACCGCCGGCAACGGTTGGTGCAGCAACGTATTCGACGTCGTGGCCGCTGCAAACGCTGCGAGGTTGAGCCACACGTCATACACAGGGGCGATGAACTGGTGGTTCAACACATGCAGGGCTGCGATGATCAGCCCGCACGCGAACGTGATGGAGAGCAACACTGTAATCAACACGTGACCAGGGTACTCTCCGCCACCGTGTGGTTAACTCGTTGCATCCAAGGTCAGCTCGCGACCGTTCATGTCCTGAACAGGGCGTGCGTTCTTCCCAATAGTCGATTCGAATGCTTGCAGCTGCTCAGTCGAAGCCGTCACCGGCTGCGTCATCACGATCCAACGAACGTTTTCAGTGCAAGGTGGCGTCGTCAAAGAGCCTGCATACGTGATGTACTCATGTGATGCTGGAAGAGCATCCGAAATGTTGACTTCCTCTTGGGAAATGTGCGAGGAATCTACGGTGTCTGGAGCGTTATCGAGCAAATACTGCACTAGCTCGTTCGGTGCACCTTCCTCAAGCAGAATTCCGAGGACTGTAATGTCACCTGCCGCATTCTTGTGTACAAAGTGGATCTCGCCAGGAAGCTGCTTACCGTCGACCTCGTGCTCTGCAGGAGTGTGCATGTGCAGCTGCGCGAGCTCCAGATCTTCACCGTCGAGAGTTACCTTCTGCGTTGTCGACGGCGTGTACTGCAACGTGTGTCCGTTATTCAGAACTTCACCCGTGCTGGCAGCATATGCAAACTCTATGTCTGCCAAGTCTTCAGGGGTAGCATCACGCAGGTTAATCGGGCTCTGCTCCTTGCCTGCCCCACAGGTCTCGAATTCAGCAGAAAGCTCTCCCCAATGCTCTGGGGAACCATCGCCCTCGTACCCCCAGTGCGCTTCACTGGCCGGGGCGGCCTCTGACGATGTGGATGGTGCGCTCGTGCCAGCTTGCGAGCAGCCGCCCAGCAGCAGTGCGCTAGCAGCCACCGCTGCAAGCGCCGCAGAATGAGCTTTTCTCATGATATGTTCACGTTCCTTTCATCTTGGAGTTTGGTCCTCCGATGGTACGCGAACTGCGCAGCCTGTAAACTACATGCCTTTGAAGCACAAAAAGAAAGGCAGCCAGTGCTTGCACTGACTGCCTTTGTACCCCGTACGGGATTTGAACCCGTGTTACCGCCGTGAGAGGGCGACGTCCTAGGCCGCTAGACGAACGGGGCGCGCTCGCTTTTTGCGACTCGTTAACAATAAACGTCGCCCTATGAACTCTCCAAATCTGCAGGCCACGCGCCGCTTTCCCGCAACGCGCCCTCGATGGTTGGCCATGACGCTCGCAGCATATGCTCAAACACTCCCCACGTATGGGTTCCCTCAACGATTTCATGCCACGTCACGTTGAGCCCTTGCTGCTGTGCTGTCTCAGCGAAGTACTTCGAGCATGCATACGAAGTTGCTTCGATTACCATGGGCGCTCCGAGCCTCTTTGACGATGTCTCCTCATCAATCGCACCGGGCACGCCCTGTGCAGCCCCCAGCCATAGCGTGGTCCCGCGTAGTCGCTCCAGGTTAAGAATTGGCGAGTGCCGCCACCACGCCCTGTTCGACGACGTCCCCCACATGTTGACCGGGTTCCCCTTGTTCATTGTCACCCCTGACGATGTGTAGATACCGCCGAGCACGCCGGTGGTCGCCGGGCAGCCCGAGTAGGATGCGGCCGCCACGAACCGATCCGGAGCATTCGCGGCGATGTCCAGCGCAGGGCCACCAGACATCGAGATGCCGGCGATGGCGTCGTGCCCGTTGCCGTGGAACTGGGCGTCGATAAGTGGCGGTAACTCACGAGTCATGTAGGTGAGCCACTTGTTCGTACCTGTAGCCGGGTCCTCTCGATACCAGTCGGCCTGCATTGAAGACACTGACCCCTTCGGTGTCACCACATTGACGAGCTTGCCAGCGAAGAACGCTTGATAGTCCGAGGAATTCGCCCAGCTGTAGCCGCCCGCAGCGCCGTCTGCCCCCATCATGAGGTAAAACGTTGGTCGAGGCGCGGTGCCACGCGGCAGCAGCACATCATTCGTCACCTCTCGCTGCATCGACGGCGACCACACCGTGAGTTCCCACAAGTCCCCTTCAACTTGGCGCATAGACCGCAGCTCAGCGGGCGGCGCTTCATGCGCTGGAAACGTTGCTGATGCATCTCCTCTCGACGAACCAGTGGAGCTTCCCGGATACAGCTGGTACATCGATGACCCCAGCTCTCCCCTGCCTAACGCAACCAACACCGCTGCGGGGATGGCGAGCAATGGCACTGCGGAACTCAGGCTGAGAACCGCCAACACCACGCTTGCGGCATCAAGCACGCTCGACCCTGACCGCGAAGGCTCGCCTGTGAAGATCGACGACAGCGGATTGTTCTGGGCTGAACTGGCCTCCGCTTCAGCTGGCGGTACCTGCGCCTGGGCAAGCAGTACTACCACCGAGACTGCTAGGACACAGCGTTTTCGTACAGGGATCGGCATAGGGAAACTGTACCAACCATACTGACGGACCGACCAAGGTAAACAAAGCAAAACAGCCAGTGCAACGCACTGGCTGTTACTTGTACCCCGTACGGGATTTGAACCCGTGTTACCGCCGTGAGAGGGCGACGTCCTAGGCCGCTAGACGAACGGGGCATTAGGACACAGAACCAAAGTTCTGTAGCTGGCCTACCTGGACTCGAACCAAGAATGACGGTACCAGAAACCGTTGTGTTGCCAATTACACCATAGGCCATTGTTTTTCTTCACTCACAAGACTAAACTGTGTCTTTCGTTTTGCCTTGCTCGCTCTGAACAACGATGACTACTATAACCATAAAGCCCAATACGACACAAATCGCCTGGTCATAATAGAAAAAGAGGTATCGCAAACCATGCGATACCTCTTCGACTTCGCCAATGCTCGTTAGGCCCGTTAGGCCCGTTAAGCCTCCGGCGCAGTGTACGGAGTAACCTCACGCGCAGCGCGCAAGCGCGCCATCGTGGACTGCTTACCAAGCAGCTCCATCGACTCGAAGAGTGGTGGAGAAACCTGCTCCCCGGAGATTCCAACACGGAGCGCACCGAACGCAACGCGTGGCTTCAACTCCAGTTCTTCGATCAGCGCGGTGTGCAGAGCCTTCTCAATAGACTCAGTAGTCCAGTCATCTTCGGCAACGGCGTCGAGTGCCGCAATGCCGGCGTCGAGAGGCTGAACAGCAGTGTCCTTGAGGTTCTTCTTCGCCGCTTTCTCGTTGAGGACAAGATCTGCATCCGGAGTAACAAGGAACTTCAGCAGTCCATACGCATCTGACAGGACCTTGATACGGGTCTGAACCAACTCGGCGGCGAGTGCGAACTTGTCAGCCGGGTAGTCGGCTGGGAAGTCGGTGAACTCAGTCAGGTAATCACGCAGGCGCTGTTCGAAGTCCTTTGGCTCAAGCAAGCGGATGTGGTCAGCGTTGATCGCCTCCAGCTTCTTCTGGTCGAAGCGCGCAGGGTTACCCAGCACATCAGAAACATCGAACGCCTCGACAAGCTGATCAACGCTGAAGATGTCTTCATCAGAAGACAGCGACCAGCCCAGCAGCGCGAGGTAATTGATCATGCCCTCCGGGATGATGCCGTTGTCGCGGTGATTAAACAGGTTCGATTCCGGATCGCGCTTGGAAAGCTTCTTATTGCCCTGCCCCATCACAAACGGCAGATGCGCAAACTCAGGAGTGAACTCAGCGACGCCGATACGCTGGAGCGCCTCATACAGAGCAAGCTGGCGCGGAGTCGAAGAAAGCAAGTCTTCGCCACGCAGGACGTGCGTGACCTGCATCAGCGCGTCATCAACTGGGTTGACCAGCGTGTACAGCGGCGCACCGTTCGAACGTGCAACAACGTAGTCTGGCTGCGTCTGCGACTTGAACGTCACTTCGCCACGCACCAAGTCGTTCCAGGTCCAGTCCTTGTCCGGCATGCGCAGACGCCAAACTGGCTTGCGGCCTTCAGCCTCGTATGCAGCGACCTGTTCTTCAGTCAGGTCGCGGTCGAAGTTGTCGTAGCCAAGCTGGGGGTCGCGCCCTGCCGCCTTGTGCCGCGCCTGAACCTCCTCGTTCGTGGAGTACGCCGGGTAGACCTCCCCGGCTTCGATCAGCTTGTCCAGGACTTCCTTGTAGATATCCATTCGCTGCGACTGGCGGTAAGGCTCGTGTGGGCCGCCTACCAAAACGCCTTCATCCCAATCCAGGCCCAGCCACTTCAAGGAGTCGATGATTGCCTGGTAGGACTCTTCCGAGTCACGTGCGGCGTCGGTATCTTCAATGCGGAAAATCAGCGTGCCGCCACTGTGTCGTGCCTGTGCCCAGTTGAACAAGGCCGTACGCACCATACCGACATGGGGCGTACCTGTTGGAGACGGACAAAATCGGACACGCATCTTTGCTGGTTTATTCATGTGCTTTATCGTAGCGCCCCTGCCCCATCAAGGCGCATATGGCAGGCCCTTAGTACGGGCTACGGGACTGCGCCTAGTAAAATATGACCACATGTGTTCAGCCCGCCCCACCACTGCGCCCGACTTCCTGCTTTCCCGAAGCACCGGTTCAGTGCGCACGCAAGGTGCCAATCAAACGTTCTCAGATGCATGGAAAGCTATCGACGCCCTCGAGTCCGGCGACGTCGAGATGGTGGTAGGCGCTCTCCCATTCGATAAAGACACGCCCGCGGCGCTGACAGTGCCCGAATCCATAGTCCGGGAATCTGGCACGCTCGAGCCTCATCCTTACTATCGAGTCGGCCCAGGCTCAAAGCTGCACGCGTCGCTTATCGACGTCGATCCCACCCCGGAAGAACACCTGCGCCGGGTTGAAGCAGCGGTCTCCACGATCCAGGGGTCCATGTTGGACAAGGTGGTCCTTGCTCGTGCAGTGGACATCGCATTCGATCCACCCGTCGATCCTCGCCTGGTCGCCGCGCGCCTGATTGACCTTTCTTATACCCGTGACGGGTTCATCGCAGACCTCACACCGAGCGGGCGTGTCGGCCACTTCTTCGTGGGCTCATCACCTGAGGTTTTGGTGCGCCGCAAAGGCAATATCGTGAGTTCGTATCCGCTAGCAGGATCAGCTGCCCGTGTCCCACACGACCCTGCGGCTGATGAGGCGAATGGTCAGGCACTCTTTGCTTCCGCCAAGGATCGCGACGAGCACGCTTACGTGGTCGAGCACATCCGCGAGATTCTGGCGCCACTGTGTTCCCAACTCGACATTCCAGACGGACCACAACTGGATAAGACTTCAGAAATGTGGCATCTTGCCACCCCAATCCGCGGCGTTCTGAAAGACCCTGCGCCAACAGCGCTCGACCTTGCGCTTCGCCTCTACCCCACCCCAGCTGTTTGCGGTACCCCGCAAGCCGCGGCGGAGGCGCTCATCACCACCGCAGAGACCGACCGAGGGTTCTATGCTGGCACCGTCGGCTATACCGACAAGAACGGCGATGGCGAATACATGGTTGCGATCCGCTGCGCGGAGGTCAACGCCGCGGGCACTCAGGCTCGCGCCTGGGCTGGCGGCGGGCTCGTCGCAGATTCCGTCCCGCAAGATGAGCTCGACGAGACCACAGCCAAACTGCGCACCATCATGCGTGCGCTCGGCCTTTAGCCCCAACTAGGCGCGCGCCACCGGGTTAGTCAGCGAGCCGATACCTGGGATCTCAATCTCAATCACGTCGCCCGGGACCATTTCCGCGGTCCCCGCAGGTGAGCCAGTTGCGATGACATCGCCCGGAAGCAACGTGAATGACTCGCTGACCCACTCGACGATTTCACCGATCGACTTAATCATCTGGTCCGAGTTGGAATCCTGCTTTGTCGCAGTCTCCCCCTCATGTGTGAGGTGCGCCTTGATCGGCAGCGAATCAAAATTGAAGCGCTCAAGATCTGTCTCAATCCATGGCCCTAGCGGAGCGAAGGTATCCATGCCCTTCGCGCGTGCCCACTGCCCATCGGAGAACTGGAGATCACGCGAGCTGACGTCGTTAATAATGGTGACACCACGCACTACCGACTTCCACTGGTCCGCTTTCACGTTCTTACACGGCACGCCGATGACGAGTGCAAGCTCTCCCTCGAACTCAACGCGGGTAGCGAACTTGGGGATGCGAATTGGCGCGCCGGGACCGACAACTGCTGTCGGCGGTTTGATGAAAATCGTCGGCGGCAAATCATCCGCGGTCTGTTGAAAGACTTCCTTGACGTGGTCCGCGTAGTTGCGGCCGACTGCCACAATTTTCGACGGCAGCGTCGGTGCAAGCAGCCTCACGTCTTCAAGCTTCCACTCTTTGCCGGTGAACTCGGGGTCGGTGAATGGTGTACCAGCAATGGCACGCGCGGTCGTCGCCGCTTCATCAATGACAGCGAAGGTCATGCCTTCGGGTGTAGCAATTCGTCCAAAACGCATAGGGACGAGCATACAACCCCGAAGGCTGCTCGCACTTTATTGGTAGCTCACGAACCACGGCCGAGGTTGGACGTCGTTGTATGTCTGCTCCGGGCTAAAGGTAGGGGTGTCCTCGTCGATAAAGTTCTTCCACGCCATGAAGTAATCAGGACTCAAACCTTGACGCAGGACGTTCCAGGTATCAAACTTCTGCTCCGGCACGCCGTGGCCGTCCGCGTGGAGCACCCACGCCAATTCCGGCTGGTCAGTGCGGATATTTTCACGATCCGGGTACATGTCCAGCCTGAACTGGTGCAGGATGAGCATCTTTTGTGGCAGTTTGTGTTCTCGAACGAGGGCCGCAAGCCAATCAGCAACAGCATTAATCTCGCCCGAAGTTGCCGACCCGATACGGGACAATGGCTGCTCGCCGGGATTCAGCTTCCACTCGGCATCGAGGGCCAACCCCACGTTCGGCCGAAGCAGGAGCTCTTCGTAGAGTCGAGCCTGGTGAAGGAAATCACCCTGACCGGGCTGGAGGTCGAGCACCGCGTAGCCACCAGCCTCAGTGATCGCATCGATGTACGGTACGAGGTCCTCGATCGCTGTCTCGTTGGAGTAGTCGCCGTCAGGGCCAGGAGATTGCGAAGCCACCGTGACAATAATCTCGAACGCAGGGATCACCGGCTGCCCGTCCAACGGTTGGTACTGTTGCGCATACGATGTTGCTAGCTGGGCCGCTTCAGCCGGAGGCTGCTCCCCCATAACGCCGAGTGCTGGGCCCGACGGGTGCCCGTACAGCGCAATCATGCGCCGTCCGGGAAAGACAAGACCGCCACCTCCAGGTAATTCACCGTGGGTCGCGAGCGTGATCTTGTCCCGGTACATTTCGGTGTTGCCCCATTGCAGTCCAAGGGCGAGCGTGTCTTGCTCCAACACTGTGCGCATAGCGTCTGAGGTGACACGTGGATCCGGGAACTGCAAGACTTCGAGTTCCGCACCTGCTGCACGCGCGGACACGGCGGCTCCAAGCGACGTCTCCTCCGTCACCAGGACCGGTGGCAGTGTGAGTGCCCCAGGTTGCTGTGGCTGCGTAGCCGCAACTGCGGCGATATCACGCTCAGGGTTGTCGCTTTGCAGCGGCTCCACGCCCGCTTCCTCTGATGGCGTGATGACTTCGGTGGCGCCTAGACGTTGAATCTCTACATCAACAGTCTCGTCTGTACCTGGCCAACGCACTAACAAAGGGATGCCACGTTCCAGGGCGATTGCCGCACCAAGCAGTTGCGACTCCCGCTCCTTACCCGCGACAACCACAGCGTCCGATGCTGGATACAACCGCTTCGAAACTTCCGCGCCGGTACCGTCTGGGTCTTGAATAACCTCGGCACCGGACATCTCCAAGGCTTGCGCGCCCTGCGCTCCTTTTTCGGCGTCGCCAGTTGCGCACGCATTCAAGCTTGCCGTTGCGACACCGAGCGCAACGATGACGCTGCCAACACGATGCCGGGTCGAAGCCATCTTCAATGTCTCCCGCCTTTCCTACACGGAGGTCCTGTTTAAATCTGGCCTCAACCCTACGTGGTTACCTCAGCGCGGCAGCAATCCGGTCGCCAACCTCAGTCGTCACTATCTCAGCCCCTCCGCGGCCCGTCACTTCCTTTTCCACGGCCGCTTCAATTTTCTGGGCATTGTCTTCATCGCCGAGGAAGCGCAGCATCATCGCGACGGAGAGAATCATCGCGCACGGGTCGGCGATCCCCTGACCTGCAATATCCGGTGCAGAACCGTGGACTGGCTCAAACATCGAAGGCGTGACCTTTGCCGCGTTGATATTGCCCGAGCACGCAAGGCCCACACCACCCGCAACTGCGCCGGCCAAGTCAGTCAAAATATCGCCGAACAGGTTATCCGTCACAATGACGTCGTACTGCGAAGGGTCGCTGACCATGTAAATAGTCGCCGCGTCGATGTGGTGGTAGTTCGTGGTCACCTCCGGGAACTCCTGCGCGACCTCGTCGAAGACTCGCTGCCACAAACCACCAGCGTTGACCAGGACGTTCGTCTTGTGCACAAGAGTCAACTTCTTGCGGCGCTGCTGAGCAAGTTCAAAGGCGTAGCGCACGACGCGCTCAACACCGTAATAAGTGTTTTGAGAAACCTCGGAGGCAACCTCATGCTGGGTACCTTCGCGCAGCGTGCCACCATTGCCGGCATAGAGCCCCTCGGTTCCCTCGCGGACAACTACAAAGTCAATGTCACCCGGCCGTGCCAGCGGCGAGGTCACACTCTTGTACAAGCGCGACGGGCGCAGGTTGACATAGTGATCCAGCTTGAAGCGCAGTGGCAACAGGAGCCCGCGCTCAAGCACACCAGCGGGAACCTTTCGCGGGTCCCCGACTGCGCCGAGCAGGATTGCGTCATGTTCACACAACGCCTCGAGGTCACCGTCCGTGAGTAGCTCGCCGTTACGCAGGTATCGACGCGCACCGAGGTCAAAATCCGTGGTATCTATGTCCGAGCGAACAGCATTCAGAACTTTGAGCCCCTCTGCCATCACTTCAGGGCCGATGCCGTCCCCACCAATAACAGCAACCTTCATTTTTGGGATTCCTTTCTCACCAGACGGACAGTGCGTTTAGTGTAACACTGTCCGCCCGTGAGGGAACCGCCTTTAGGAATCCAAATCGAGCTGGATCGAAGTGGCGTCGATAGACTGCGCGATCTGCTCCTCGAGCTGCTCTGGAACTTCCTTATCCACGCGCAGGATAAGCACCGCACCGTCGCCCTTCGTGGTGCGAGTCAGCGCTGCAGCATCAATATTGATGTCGTGCGCACCAAGCTGCGAACCCACCTTTCCGAGCGCTCCAGGAACATCAGTGTAGCGGAAGAACAAGTTGCGGCCTTCCGCACGCATGTCTACACCGCGACCATTGATGCGAACGATCTTCTCAACACCCTCCAGGCTCGTCAGCGCGCCAGTCACCGTAGCGGTCTGCCCTTCTGCCCCAACGGCCTGGACCTCGAGCGCGCTGCGGTGCGTCAGTGCTTCAGTCTCAGTCTCGACCGTATAGCTCAATCCGCGGGCCTCAGCGATAGCAGGTGCGTTCACAAACGTCACAGGCTCATCGACGATGCCCGAGAACAGACCGCGCACAGCAGACAGGCCCAACAGGTTGACTTCCTCCGTGGACAGCTCACCGCGAGCCGTCACCTTCAGCGATACCGGAGCCTCTTCCAGTAGCTTGCCCGCAAGCAGCCCAAGCTTCCGCGACAAGTCGAGCCAACGAGCTACCTCCTCGCCCGCGTTGCCACCAGCAACGTTGACAGCATCAGCGACGAACTCGCCGGCCAGTGCCTTCAACACAGAATCCGCAACGTCAGTACCCGCGCGGTCCTGCGCCTCAGCCGTAGATGCGCCAAGGTGCGGCGTTACGACGACCTCTTCGAGTTCAAACAGCGGCGAATCCGTGCACGGCTCGGTTGCATACACGTCGAAACCTGCACCACGAATGTGGCCAGACTTGATGGCGTCAGCAAGCGCCTGCTCATCAACGAGGCCACCGCGGGCCGCATTGATAATGATCTGTCCCGGCTTGGCCTTCGAAAGCAGCTCCGCATTGAACATGCCTGCAGTTTCTTTCGTCTTCGGCAAGTGGATCGTCACAAAATCTGCACGAGCCATCAGCTCCTCGAGCTCGACGAGCTCGACACCCATCTGCGCTGCACGCGCAGGGTTCGCGTAAGGGTCGTATGCGATGATCGTGGTTTCGAACGCAGACAGACGGTGTGCGAACAGCTGGCCAATGTGCCCGAAGCCGACAATGCCTACGGTCTTGCCGAAGATCTCGGTGCCTTTAAACGCCGAGCGCTTCCACTCACCATTACGCAGCGTGGAATCAGCTGCTGGAATCTGGCGAGCGGTAGAAAGCAGCAATGCGATTGCGTGCTCACAGGCTGAGTGAATATTCGAGGTCGGGGCGTTAGCAACCATCACACCGTGCTCGGTTGCCGCCGGAATATCAACGTTGTCAAGACCAACACCAGCCCGGCCGATAATCTTAAGGTTTGCACCTGCTTCGATCACCTCACGATCGACCGTCGTTGCGGAGCGAACAAGCAGCGCGTCCGCGGCGGGGACTGCCGCGAGCAGCGCCTCACGGTTTGGGCCATCTACCCACTGGACTTCCACCGCGTCGCCAAGTGCGTCAACGGTTGACTGGGAAAGTTTATCGGCAATGAGGACAACAGGTTTCGACATAAGAATGGGGTCTCCTGAGAATCAAACAGAGTGGATACCCCGAACACCTTAATAGGTCAGTTACCGGTTGTCCTGCGGTTAGCCTGATACTTTTCTTCCGCTTGCGAAATCCTGCGCGATAGCTCGTCGCTGGTCCCGAAATCGGTTCCAAGTGCAACGAGCGGGCCGTCCGCTAACCCTGCAAGAGCAAATAGTGTTTCAAAGGATGCTCTCGGGTCCGGCTCATCCACGAAGACAACCTTCGCCCCAAAGCTGCGCGCATTCGCAATCGCGGCAATCGAAGTATTCGCCGTCGCCACAACCAACGGAGCCATATCAGCATCCCTGCGGGAGAGAATCGGGAATGGTCTTGCCTGCGCCCCCTTCATCACGGCAGGGTCCGCCCATGCGGCTCTCAGCCAAGTCGGCTCACGCGAGCGCAACTTCGCCACTTCCTGCGCAGCAGACTCGGGTGAGGATATCAATCGTTCCTCAAACATCAGCGACGTCATCGGGCCTAAAGCTCCCCGCCCACCCGGGTCGCGGTACACACGCATCCGTCCAGTGGTTTGCGCCAGTGGCACATCACCAACCGTAAGCACCGTATAGGTATGTAAACGCTCGGTTTCTTGCAGAATCTCGTTGTGTCGGTTTGGGTCGTAGACCAACATCGGGGCGTGGGCAACAACGGCGATTGAGGCGGCTCGCAGCTGTGCTTCTACTGAAGGATCCGACACCACTAGCGTCTCGGAAGCACGGAAGAAATACTGCAACGATGCAAGCCCCGTCCGGTCTGCTAACACGACAGGATGCTGCTCAAACATCGCTGATACATGGCGCGACTGGTTGACTTTCCTCGCCTCGCCCAGCGGGCCTAATTGTTGCTCTGGCGAGCAAGCAACAAGCAGCGTTGCCACGCACAACAATGCGAGGCAACGCTGCCGTATCCCAACCTGCTTAATCCTCTTCGCCTTCCGGCTCTTCCTGCTCAACTTCTGGCGCCTCAAACTCAGGCTCTTCAGCAGCTGGTGCAGGTTCTACTTCTGGCTCGGGCTCTTCAGAGAAATCAACCTCTGACTCGAGTGGGCCATCAATATCGCGGATCACGGCCTTATCAAGCGCATACTCGACAATCCCGACGAAACGTTCGCGACGATCCGCCAAGAACTCCGTCCACTGAGAGTTCAGCAAGAAGATTGGCGTCATCTCATGACCTTCGAGGACTTCATCAAACTCGTCGTCGTCCATCAGCGACTTCGACTGCAGGCGCGGAATGTAGCGCTTCGGCTGATTGTCCTCAATCAGCACATCCGTGCGCTTGCCCATCGGCGTGCGGTTGAGCACCGACTGTGCAACGACTGGGTCAGCACCAATGTCATCACAAAACGCAGGTGGGAACACAGTGTTGAAGTACGGCTGCAGCTCCGCAAATGTCTCCCGGTTGAACGGCTTTCCTGTCCTCCAGTCGAGCGCGCCGCGTGCCATCAGCAGTGCGTACAGTCCGCGGTAGACACCGCTTTCCTCCGTCGCCGTAAGCAAACGAGACTCCGAGAACGTGGCGTCCGACACTGTACGTGGCGTCGCGTCAGTCTCTTGCAGCACCCACGGGGTGACCTCGGTAACGTCGAGGCCCGCACGGATCGTCGGTGCGTGCGCACCGTAGAGCTCTCCGAACACACCCGACCAGTACCAGCGGTTGAGACGGTCCTTCGACTCCTGGCTTCGGTCCCACTGCGGGTGCTCTGCCAAACGCGCCAAAATCGTAGCCAGCGGAACAATCTGCGAGGTGTACGGGACCTGATCCACGCTGAGAATACAACGCTCAGCCATAAACTCAGCCGCCGCCTTAAACGCATCCGCCATTTCTTGCGCATGCTGGCGGTAGTCATCGAGGGAAAGGTTCAAGATGTCGCCGCGGTGTCCAACAGCGTGTCCATGCCGACTCGTCAGCAAAAGTGACATCGCACGGAGGAATTCAATGCGCCCAATGTCATCCAAAGCTGGGTACTCGCGCAACTGCTTTTCGACGCCCCGCCAATGCTCAGCAAGCAAAAAGTCAGGATCTTGCGTAGCAAACATGGCCGTCAGCAACTCGAAAACATCCATCTGGACACCCGCCGAGTTTGCGTGGGCGAAGATTTGGCCAACGCCAATCTGCGAGGTCTCCCGGTCAATGCGGATCACTGGAACATCGTAGGCCGGCATCCAGCGCATGACTTCGTTCAGGAAGAGCTTGACCGCGTCGCGCATTTCATGATCCTCGGCATCCGCCGCCATGTCTAAAAGCAGGTCATTGCCCTCTTTCCAGAGCAACAGCGACACCGGCACGACACCGTGCTTCAGCATGTCCTCCCGGTTCCGGATGCCCTCCGGAATATCCGGTCCAAAGTGCGAACGGATCTGGCCTTCTTCGTCAACAGCGAAGACTGCTTCAACCGGCATTGGATCGGCAGAGACGGCCATCCGCACATCCACAAAGAACTGGCGGTGAATGCGTCGACCAAGGAAGTCTACGGTCGGGACGATGCCGTCGCCCTTAAATGCGTGGTACAGCGAAGTGAGGCGCTGCTGGCCGTCGAGAAGCAACAGCCCCGGTTGCGGTTCCTTGACGCTCGGCTCGAGCCCTTCGAGCGGGCGCGGGCGAAATCGCATCGGTGTCCCGCGTGTATCCAACGCGAGGAACGAGCCGATTGGATAGCCGCGCAAGACTGAGGTAACCAGGGTGCGAATGCGGTCAACATCCCAGATATACTCGCGCTGAAAATCGGGTAGCTGCAGCTCTCCGCGCTCAGCCCGCGCGAAGAGATCCTTGAGTGAATAGCTTGGCGTAGTAAAACCCATAAGTCATACTTTAGAACAGAATCAACAAACATTCTCGTGGCCGCGGTGTTCGGGCAGCTCCACCTGGATCGTGGAATGCTCAATCCCCAGCTCACGCAATACTTCTTGGGCGTCGTCGAGAACACGGGCTCCTTGCTCACCAGGGTGCTTAACCACGTGAACCGTCGCCAATACGGACACCCCATCGAGCGACCACAGGTGCAAGTCATGGATATCCACCACACCGGCAATTGCTCGCAGGGCCGGTTCGACGCTCTCAACATCGAATCCCGGAGGGACCTGCTCCAGTAGCACCTGGAGGGAGTGACGGAGCAGCGACCACGCCCGTGGCAACACCAACGCCGCGATCAAGAAGGAAGCGATAACGTCCGGCAGCTGGCTGCCAGTAAAAGCAATCACCGCACCGGCGACAAGCACCGCAACCGAACCGAGCATGTCCACAAATACGTGCAAAAACGCGCCCTCAACGTTGACGGAGTTTTCCCTTTGGCTATGCAGCACCCACGCAGATACCGCGTTTGCGACCAAGCCAATGAGGGCGATCACCATCATCGGTGCCGTGTCAATCTCAGTAGGTGCAGAGATTCGACGAATGGCCTGCACCACGATCCAGACAGAAATCACAAGCACCGTCAGCGCGTTGGTCGCCGCGGCCAGTACTTCAACGCGCCGATATCCATACGTGGCCTTCATCGAGGCTGCCCGCTTCCCTATCACCACGGCGATCACCGCAATGATCAGTCCAGCAGCGTCCGACAGCATGTGCATGGCATCGGCCATCAGCGCCATCGAACCGGTGAGCCAGCCACCGATCAATTCAGCGAAAAAGACCACGCTGGTGACTCCCAGCGCGATCAGCAGGGCACGCAGTGGCGCGTCGCCGACGTGATCGTGGTCGTGAGTGTGAGCGTGGTCCTGGCTATGCGACATGCCGTAATTCTAATCCACCTTTTAATATCGGTAAAGCGGGCAACTTCGGAAGCAATCAGAACGATTTTTGCTAGCCTGGACCAAAAAGAAAGGAAACACGTGACTCAGCAACCACACGAAACCCCAAACAACCCCCCACTCGAGATACCAGAGGAGCGACGCCACCTTCCCGCTCCATCCGAGCCAACTCCGCAGAACGGCGGTTGGTGGAAGTGGCTCCTTGGCATCCTCGTCTTCCTCCTTCTCGCATGGCTACTGTGGTCCCTGTTCGCCGGCGGCCAAAGTGAAGAAGAATTCAACAACAACCAGCCCAGCGTGACGGCAACTGAAACCGTCGATATCACCACCACGATGACAGAAGACACCACGGAAACGGTTGAGCCTGCTACCGAGACGAACACTGACGCTTCCGAACCGACAGTGCCGGAAGAAGTCACTACCACAGTGAATCTCGACGAAGTCCTTAGCGACGCACCCGAATCCGAGACGGCACCAGCGCAATAGCGCAAAGCACAAACAAAACTGGGAGCGGCCCTTCTGTTGGGTCGCTCCCAGTTTTTACGTTATGAGAAAGCCTAGGCGGTCTCATTCAGCGGGTTCTGCACCCAGCTCATCATCGAGCGCAGTTCCTTGCCGGTCTTCTCAATCGGGTGCGAGGAGACCTTGGCGCGCAGGTCCTCCAGCTCCTTGTTACCGTTCTTCACGTTCTCAACGAGGCGCTTGGTGAAGGTGCCATCCTGGATATCACGCAGCACGTCACGCATGCGGTCCTTAACGCCCTCGTCGATGAGGCGCGGACCAGACAGGTAGCCACCGAACTCTGCGGTATCGGAGATGGAGTAGTTCATGTTCGCCATGCCGCCTTCGTAGATCAGATCCACGATCAGCTTCATCTCGTGCAGGCACTCGAAGTACGCCATTTCTGGCTCGTAACCAGCCTCGACGAGGACATCGAAGCCCGTCATGATGAGATCCTCCAGGCCACCGCACAGAACGGCCTGCTCTCCGAACAGGTCGGTGACGGTTTCAGCTTCGAAGGTCGTCGGGATGACACCGGCACGAGCACCACCGATTGCTGCAGCGTACGAGAGTGCCAGGTCGCGGCCATTGCCCTCTGGGTCCTGCTCGACAGCAATCAGGCACGGCACGCCCTTGCCCTCAGTAAACGTACGACGCACCAAGTGGCCCGGGCCCTTCGGCGCAACCATGCCCACGATGATGTCGTCCGCTGGTTCAATCAGGTTGAAGTGGATGTTCAAGCCGTGGCCGAAGAACAGGGCGTCGCCAGCCTTCAGGTTTGGCTCAATATCGTTGCGGAAGATTTCTGCCTGCGAAGTATCCGGTGCCAGCAACATGATGACGTCCGCCCATGCGGAAGCATCAGCGTTGCTCTTGACCTCGAAGCCAGCCTCCTTGGCCTTTTCCGCGCTCTTCGAGCCCTCACGCAGGCCGATCACAACATCGACGCCGGATTCACGCAAGTTCTGCGCGTGCGCGTGGCCCTGCGATCCATAGCCGATTACTGCGACTTTCTTTCCCTGGATGATGGACAGGTCTGCATCCTGGTCGTAAAAAACTTCAATAGCCATGAGTCGGCTCACCTTTCTGTATGCGTATGGAGAAATATATCGGAGTCAATAGCGTCGCGCTTAGGATTGCGATGCCATTGTTTCGGCGCCGCGCGAAAGCGCGACATCACCGGAACTCGCAAGCTCGCGAATTCCGAAGGGCTCGAGTACTTCAAGCAACGCCCGCAGCTTTGCGGGCGTGCCCGTTGCTTCAATCACGAGGGACTCGGGCGAGACGTCGACGACACGTGCGCGGAAGATGTTCGCGGCATCCACGACCTGCGGCCTGTTACTGTTGTCCGCGCTCACCTTGACCAGCATCATTGATCGGGCGACGGTGGCGTCGTCGTCAAGCCTCTGGACTTTAATAACCTGGACGAGCTTGTTGAGCTGCTTCTGGATCTGCCCAACGGAGTACTCGCTCGCATCGACCACGATGGTCAGCCGATTGATGCCTTCGGTCTCAGTGCTTGCCGACACAAGCGAGACCATGTTGTAGCCACGGCGCGTAAACAGAGCGGATACGCGCGTAATGATGCCATCGACATCCTGCACAAGCACCGACAGCCTATGCCGAGTGATTGTTTGCACTGGTGCCATCTTATTTCGCTCCCTCTGTTTCATCTTCGAGTGTCGTCAACACTTCGTGAATTGCTTCTGGGGTTTCCGCGGCGGATTCCTCCATGTCGAAGAACGGCCGCATCCCGAGCGCGTACTGCATGTCTGAGTTCGAAGCGCCCGCAGCGACCATCGGCCAAACCTGTGCGTCCTCGCCGACGATGAACTCAACTACGACCGGCCGATCATTGATACCGCGCGCCCACTCAATCGCGGGGACGACGTCCTCTTCCTTCGTGACGCGAACAGCCTGCGCCCCGAGTGCCTCAGAGAGCTTCACAAAGTCAGGGACGTATGCCTCTTCCCCACCGAGCTTGGTGTGCGAGTAGTTGCCTTCATAGAACAACGTTTGCCACTGGCGGACCATGCCGAGGTTGCCGTTGTTAATCAGGCAGACCTTGATTGGCAAGCCCTCCATCGCCGCGGTGGTGATCTCCTGGTTCGTCATCTGGAAACAACCATCACCGTCGACGGCCCATACCTCTTTATCGGGCATCGCAGCCTTCGCACCCATAGCGGCTGGCACCGCATACCCCATGGTGCCGGCGCCGCCGGAGCTCAACCAGTGACGAGGTTTATCGAAGTCCAGGAACTGCGCTGACCACATCTGGTGCTGGCCAACGCCGGACGCGTAAATCGCATCCTTTCCGACGGTCTTCGACAGCATCTCGATCACAAACTGCGGAGAAAGCTTCCCATCGTCTTGCTTGTCGTACCCACGCGGGAACCGCTCCTGGAGATCCTGAAGCCGCTCCATCCAGGCGTCTATCTTCGGCGCCGGAGTATTCGGCGAGCCTGTAAACGCTGCAGTGAGCTGAGCAAGCACCTTCTTCGCATCACCGACGATCGGCACATCAACTGGACGAATCTTCCCGATCTCCGCCGGGTCGATGTCAGCGTGAATCGTGTCTGCGTGAGGCGCGAAGGTGTCAACGTCACCGGTCACGCGGTCATCAAACCTGGTTCCGATTGCGATCAGGAGATCCGCTTCCTGCAGGGCACCAACCGCCGGCACGGTGCCGTGCATGCCAGGCATGCCCATGTAGCACGGTTGGTCCTGCGGGAATGCGCCCAACGCCATCAAGGTAGTCACCACTGGGATGCCAGTGGCCTCGACAAGCTCAAGCAGCTCCTTGTTCGCAGCAGACTTGACGACGCCACCACCGATATACAACACCGGCCGCTTCGCCTGCGAGATTCGCTCCGCAGCCTTCATTACCTGTTCGCTGAGCGGCTCGTCAGCGGGAACATACCCAGTCTCGAGCAGTTTCGGCGGCCACGAGAACTCCATGAGCTGTGCCTGAACATCCTTCGGGATGTCCACAAGCACCGGACCAGGACGGCCACTAGATGCGATGTGGAATGCAGTTGCAATCACACTCGGGATCTCGTTGACGTCCGTGACCATGATGTTGTGTTTCGTAATCGGCATAGTGATGCCACGAATGTCCGCCTCTTGGAACGCGTCGGTTCCGATCATTGACGAACCTACCTGGCCGGTGATGGCGACCATCGGCACAGAGTCCAGATAAGCGTCACCGATCGGTGTGACAAGGTTTGTGGCCCCCGGCCCGGAAGTGGCGATGCACACACCGACCTTTCCGGATGCCACCGCGTACCCTTCGGCAGCATGGCCTGCACCTTGCTCATGTCGAACCAGCACGTGCCGCAGCTTCTTCGCTGCAAACAGTGCGTCGTAGAGAGGAAGCACCGCGCCACCGGGGAGGCCAAAGACAATCTCGGTACCTAGCTCCTCAAGACTGCGAACGACAGCGTCGGCACCGGTGATGAGCGGCGCGGTGCGCTCATCACCAGGCTGCGTCGATGCATTCGTCGGGGGCTTGTGTGAAGCAACCACGATGTCGAGCTCCTTAGTGTTTCAATTAACAGCAAATATCGAATCAGATCTAAAACAAAAGCCCCCGACCAAGCCGTGTGGCTGTCGAGGGCGCTTGAGTTCGCGACTGACTAGGCAAGCAGTCCGCTACGGCAAGCGCCGGTGCGGAATAAGAATGACTAGTACACGCGAAATGATCATGCGTTGAATCATACACATTCCACAGGGAAATGTGAGGGATTCGGATTAATATTCAAAAACTATGCCGTTGTCATACATAGCCGAACAGATCTGGCGCTGGTTCGCCGAGACTGGCATCAATCTCGCGCTCCTGCTCACCCTCGCATTTTTAGTACCACGAGCAGGGCGTTTCCTCAACCGTCACGCTGAGCGGCAGGTCAAAGAGTCTGGTGAGACGGACGAATCGAAGGGCCGCCTAGCAATCGTGGGCGTCGGGGTATACATCGCCCAGATGGTTGCCTACTTCTTGATTTTCGTCTTTGCACTGCAACAACTCGGCTTTTCACTCGCCGGTGCCGCGATCCCCGCAACGGTTGTATCGGCAGCCATCGGTTTTGGCGCACAGAACATCATCGCGGATTTCCTGGCGGGTTTCTTCATCCTCAGCGAAAAGCAGTTTGGTGTGGGCGACTACGTCGCATTTCAGGGCAACGGGATTGACGTCTCCGGTGAGGTCATTCAGATTACAATGCGCGCAACTCAAATCCGCACCATCGAGCAATCGACCATCTCTATTCCGAACTCGACGGCACGCATATGCATCAACCAATCCAACTACTGGTCCAGCGCGGTCGTCGTCATTCCTGTCCCACTGCTCGGTTCAACGTCTGCGGAAGAAGCGTTGAAGAGGACCCTCGCCGCGGCGCAGCGTGCGATTGCGCAACCCGACATTGCCGACGCCACCATCGACGAGGTCGAAGTACAACCCGCAGTAGCGGTGAACGCCCCCGCAACTGTCGGAAGCTCATGGACCGTGGATATGCGCGTGATGGTTCGCACTCAACCATTGATGCAGTGGAAGGTGGAGCGCGCAATCCGCATGGCGATCCTCGACGAGTTTTGGAACGAGTACGGCGCGGCAACAACATTCGAGGGCGCACTGGTGCAAGGTTTGGAACAACCGACCAGGCACTTCGATGCGCAAACGCCCACAGAGCGTATTCCAGAGTCCTTTCCTCAGACGCAAAAGCTGCCGGCGACAGACCCAGTGGCCCAAGATCCGGCAGCAGTTGATGACTTGACGCTTACTGATGACGACGCACCTGAACCGAAGCGCGTATTCCGCGGAATTATGCGTATGTCCACAGCGTTCCTCCTCGCGGGGTTCGCCATTTTGCTCATTGTCCGCGGCCTCATGTTGCAACCCGCGGAGGAAAGCAACGCAAATTCCGGTGTTTGGGCGCCACCTGCCCGGCCGGTTGCATCCACGAGCGCCCCCATGCCTGCCACCCAAGAAGAGATCCCCACGTCCGACGTCACCACTACTATTCCAACAGCCACGCCAACCACCGAAGCAACCACGCCTTCATCCACAACGACCGAGTCGGAATCATCTGATTGGACGTCCGAAACATCCACATACGAACGACCGGAACCGGTGGCCACGCCAGCTACTCAGGAAGAGACGGCGACGGACGAAGTGGACGTCGATAAGGAGCAACTCCCGCAGCCGTAACAAGATTGGCTAGCATAACTTGCATGACTGACTCGCCCACCACCTTTCGCCCTAGCAAACAACACGTCATTGCGGTTGTCCTCATGACAGGCATCGCGTTGATCGGAATTTCCTGGGCTCCGCTCCTTCTTGGCTGGCTGCTGATCATTCCGCTCGCGTGGTTGCTCTGGATCTTCACCGCCTCCACCACGATCAGCGAACGCGGCATTGCTCTGCGGTACATGGTGAAGCCAAACGTGACCATCGCCTGGTCTGACCTGGCGGGAATTGCATTTCAGGGTGCGAAGGCGAAGGCCACAACTCTTGACGGGGCATCGCACACCATGCCCGGCGTGACCTTTAATATGCTACCGGAACTTGCAGAAGCTTCCCGGGGCCGAATCACGGACGTCATCACGCAGGCGCAGGAAGCCGCCGACGGAAAATATGAAATCATCAACAAAGACGGCAATAAAGTACTAATGTCGCGAGAAGCCTACGACGAATACGTCAAGGCACACCCTGATCTGCCCGGGCCACGGCCCGAGCCCGCGCCACGTACAAAGGAGTAAGCCGTGATCCCTCTCCGCTCACGAGTCACAACCATTGGCCGCCAAGCTGCAGGCGCACGTGCACTATGGCGAGCAACCGGTACAGAAGAAAATGAGTTCGGCAAGCCGATTGTTGCCATCGTCAACTCATACACGCAGTTCGTTCCTGGCCACGTGCACCTCAAAGAGGTAGGGGAAATTGTTGCGGAAGCTGTACGCGCCGCCGGCGGTGTGCCGAAAGAATTCAACACCATCGCCGTCGACGACGGTATCGCCATGGGTCATTCCGGCATGCTCTACTCCCTGCCCAGCCGCGAGATCATCGCGGATTCGGTGGAGTACATGGTCAACGCCCACACCGTCGACGCAATGGTATGCATCTCCAACTGTGACAAGATCACACCGGGCATGCTGAATGCTTCTTTGCGGCTCAACATCCCTACGGTTTTCGTCTCCGGCGGCCCGATGGAATCAGGCAAGCCAATTAACGTTGGTGGCGTCGAAAAGCCAGCCTCCGACCTTGTTGACGCCATCGCGCTTTCCGCAAACGATGCTGTCTCCGATAACGAACTCGATGCCATCGTCGAAGGCGCCTGCCCTACCTGTGGATCGTGCTCCGGCATGTTCACCGCTAACTCCATGAACTGCCTTACCGAAGCGCTCGGCCTTTCACTGCCTGGCAACGGCACCACTCTGGCCACGCACACAGCGCGCCGTGAGCTGTTCGAAAAAGCTGGCGCCACCATCGTTGACCTGTGCAACCGCTACTACGGAGAGGGCGACACCTCAGTGTTGCCGCGCGAGATCGCAACCGTGCACGCGTTCCGCAACGCAATGGCCCTCGACATGGCCATGGGTGGATCGACGAACACGATTCTGCACATCCTTGCGGCCGCGCAAGAGGGCGAGGTGAACTTCTCACTCGCGGATATCGACGACCTGTCCCACCACATCCCGTGCCTGTCAAAGGTTGCTCCAAACGGCACAGCCCACGTCGAAGATGTCCACCGCGCCGGAGGCATCCCAGCAATCCTCGGCGAGCTCCACCGCGGCGGACTGCTACACGAGGACGTGCACTCAATTGTCTACGACTCCCTCCACGAGTGGCTCAAGGACTGGGATATCCGTGGCACCGGCGTATGTGAAGAAGCCATCGAGCTCTTCCACGCCGCGCCGGGTGGCAAGCGAACCACGCAGGCATGCTCGCAGTCAGCGCGGTGGCCGAGCCTGGATACCGATGCCATCCGTGGCGTGATCCACGATGTCGACCACCCGTTTACTTCTGACGGCGGCTTGGTCGTCCTGCGTGGCAACCTTGCTCCGGACGGCGCGATCCTCAAAACTGCAGGTGTTGAAGAAGGTCTCTGGGAGTTCTCGGGACCGGCGCATGTTGTGGACTCGCAAGAGCAGGCGGTGTCGATGATCTTGGCACACGAAGTACTTGAGGGTGAGGTTGTCGTGATCCGCTACGAAGGACCCGCGGGTGGGCCAGGCATGCAGGAGATGCTTCACCCCACTTCCTTCTTGAAGGGTGCCGGACTGGGCACGAAGTGCGCCCTGATTACCGACGGCCGATTCTCCGGCGGCACGTCAGGACTTTCCATCGGACACATCTCACCCGAGGCTGCCCACGGTGGCCTCATCGGCCTGATCGAAAACGGCGATACCGTTTCGATCTCAGTGTCTCGGCGCGAGCTCACCCTCGATGTCGACGAAGACGTCCTGGAAAAGCGCCGTGAAGCAATGGAAGCCTCCGAGCACCCGTGGACACCAAATCGTGTCCGCGAAGTGTCGAAGGCTCTCAAGGTGTACGCAAAGATGGCAACGTCCGCCGACAAGGGCGCCGTCCGCCAGCTCGACTAGCGGGCAGTCGTGGTTAGGCGAGCGGGTTTACCCCGGCGCCGAACCACCACAGCGCACCAGCTGCGGCTAACCCAAGGACTGCGAAAATCCAGGAGCTTGCCAGTGGTCGGCGCGCCCACGAGCGGGTCGCGTCGACGCCGTACAGGCCAGGGCCAGCAAACTGCAGCGCGAGCACCACACCGAAAAGCACTGCTGCCAAGACTGTTGCTGGTTCCCACTCGAACACGTTCAGGCCAACTCCGCTCACAACAATGCTGTGTAAAACGGCAAAGCCAGTAACTGCGATGCCCACCATCGCTGCAACTGGCGTCAACAGCCCTAGCAGCAAGAAGACACCTGCGGCGAGCTGCAACGTCGGCAGGATGATAGCCAGGCCGTCGGTAAATGCGTAGCCCTGCGCAGCAAATTCTGCTTCCAGCCCACCGATACCAGCCGAATCGCCTAGACGGAAGAACACCGCAATCGCTTGCAGGATGAGCGCGAGCCCGATGGTAAGGCGCGCAATCAGCAAGCCAAAGTCGAGCGTACCGCGCTTTGCGTGCTCAACCTTCTCCTCTTCCAGGTCAGAGTCAGCGGCAACATCTGGTTGCGCATAGGTCGTCGGCACCGAATCGAGCGTGTTGTTGGCAACAACCGTTTCGGTCGCCGGTGTGGCATCGAAGCCGCCCGGAGCGTCGGCGTTTGGAAACACCTCAGTGGGAGCAGCCTTCCCCGTCATCGAATAGATTCCCTGAGCCGAGTCGCCTCGAGCCGATCCCTGAAACTCAGGAATGCCTTCGAGTCCACTTACATCCTCGGGTGTAGCATCGCGCAAGTTTTTATCAGTCATGCCTAGCAATCTAGAACAAATCTGCCCGATTACGAGGCTGTACGTCGGCGCGCCACAAAACTTCTTGCGCTAAGAGACGCCACCTTCGTTCAAACGTAGCCCCGGAAGCTGGGACTCTGAACAAAATTAGGTTGAAATCTGTTGTAGTTACTAACATCTCATCACATGCATCGATTCAGTTGGCTTGATGAACACGACACTGAAATTTGGCTCACTATGTGGGCAATGATCTCGTGGATCCCTGCCCGCCTTGACGAAGCACTCAAGGCCAATGAAAGCATGAATCTGTCTGACTACCTTGCACTGGTAGAGATCGCACAAGCTGACGATCAGAAGATCACGATGAGCCAACTCGCGAAGGCAACACAGATGTCTGCATCACGCTTGTCCCATATCGTCGCACGTTTGGAGAGACGTGGGCTCGTGGCGCGAAGCCAAGACTCGACGGACCGCCGCACCAACATCGCCACGCTCACCAAAGACGGCGTCGAATTCATCGTGCGGTCCACGCCCGGTTACCTTCAGAAGCTCCGCGAGCTCGTATTCGATTCCATTACGCCGGAAGAGGCCGACCAACTCAACCGAATCATGAAGAAGATCGTCGCCAAGGCAGGACCAGACCATTAAGGCACGAGCCTAGCCAAGGTAACAGTTCTGTAACGCTTTGGCGTGCATCTCATACTTTTTGACGCCAGCTTCTCCCTCCACACGTCCCCGCACCTCCCCCGTCTGACCACCTGGCAACTTCTCCCTTACTACCAGGCGGTTTATTCGATAGTCGCAACCCACGCCCACCACGGCCGAACGCTTATCAGCGCCACCCCCAGAGCCTTTAACACTACTGTTCCGTCCGTTTTATGGTGTGCGCTGGAGAAATGCCTTTGATACCATCAACTCCCGTTCGGTGGACGTTGCAATAACGCCACCGCTAAGTTTTTATATCGATTTCTACATATTCAATAGGGACAAAGTTTTATGCGTAAATCTATCCGTGTGGCGCTCGCGTTCGTGGGGTTGCTCGTCGGAGCTGGCTTCGCATCCGGCCAGGAAGTGATTCAGTACTTCCTCGCGTACGGCTACTGGGGCCTTGTCGGCTCGATTGTTGCTGGCATCATTATCGTCGTCGTTGGCTCGACGCTCTTCCAGTTGGGTTCTTTCTACCTCGCTGACGACCACAGCGCCGTCTTTAAGAACGTATCAAAGCCACTTGTATCGAAATTTATGGACGTCGCCACGATGTTCACCCTTTTTGCGATCGGCTTCGTCATGGTCGCCGGTGCAGGCTCGAACCTTGACCAACAGTTCGGGCTCCCAACTTGGGTGGGCGCGGCCATCATGACCGTCCTGCTTGTCCTTTCAGGGTTCCTGGACGTCGACAAGCTCACGAACGTCATTTCCATCATCACGCCATTTCTTATCGTCGCGGTGATCGTGGCGCTGATGATCACGCTGGTGCACATGCCAGACAACATCAGCCAAATCAACGAGCTCTCCATGCAGAACGCACCTGCTACAGGTGTGGGCAACAACTGGTTGCTCTCCGCTGTCAACTACGCAACGCTTTGCATCATCATGGCTGTTTCGATGATCCTCGTCATTGCGGGCTCGCAGCTCAACCCTCGCGAAGCCGGCATTGGCGGATTGCTTGGCGGGTTCATCTTTGCGGCCCTACTGGTCATCCTGAATTTCATCATTTTCATGAACATGGAAGGCGTCTACGGCGCCGACTTCCCACTGCTCATGGTGTTTGACAACATGCACCCAGCGGTCGGCTTCGTCGTCTCGCTGCTGATTTACTTGATGATCTACAACACCGCGGTAGGCATGTTCTACGCCATGGCGCGGCGTCTCGCTCATGGCCGTCAGGAAAAGTTCCGACTGATCTACTTCATCGTGGTCGGCATTGGCTTCGCGCTGTCTTTCATCGGTTTCTCGGCCCTCGTTGGTTGGGTCTACCCTGTCGTTGGCTATCTCGGACTTGTGCTCTCGATCGTTATGATTATTTCCTGGTTCAAGGATCGTGGACGTATCGCGGCAGAGACCAAACGACGTGAGCGCCTCGCAGAGCTCGCAGAAACCGCGCTGGACCCAGCAGAAAGCGAACTGTCCGCGAAGGAGCGCGAAGAGGTCGAAGACCTGGTCACCGAGTCTCACGTTGGTGACACACACCTGTGGCAATCCGTCCAGGAGGAAGTCGCTGCGGATCTCCACGCTGATCCAGAGAATGAGTTCTCGCTCGACGACGCACCGGCACTCGACCCCGACTCCGAGGAGTACGACGGTGCACCTGGTGACGCCGACTCACACGACGACCCAATCGACTGGGAGGCCTACTCAGAGATGTACGAAACTGGCACGTTCCCAGCCGTCACCGACGAGGACGTCAAGAACGCATCGAAGGGCAAATAGATCCGTTTCGTTGCAGTACATAAAGGAGCCCCCGCGCCGGTTCGAATCGGCGCGGGGGCTCCTTTATGCGATGTAGCTTAGGACAGCTTCTTCGCGATCAGCTTGTTCACCTGACCAGGATCAGCCTTGCCCTGCGTTGCCTTCATCACGGCACCGACAATCGCGCCGGTTACCTTCTTGTTGCCGGCTCGGTACTTCTCAACGATGTCCGGGTTGGCAGCCAACGCGTCGTCGACAGCCTTTTCGATAGCGCCATCATCACGCACGACCTCGAGGCCACGAGCAGCGACAACCTCATCAACATGGCCCTCGCCAGCAATCACGCCGTCGATAGCCTGGCGACCCAGCTTGGTCGTCAGCTTGCCTTCTTTCACCAACTCGACCACACGAGCAACGTCCTTTGGCGTCACTCCAACTGCGTCAAGGTCCTTGCCGAGCTCGTTTGCCTTGCTCTGAATGTACGACACCCACCAAGCACGCGCCTCGTCAGGAGTCGTACCTTCCTCGACTGTATCCACAACCAGATCCAACGCGCCAGCGTTCACCAAATCGCGGAACTCCTTCTCAGGCAACTGCCACTCTTCCTGGATTCGCGCCCGGCGCACCCACGGAAGCTCCGGAAGCGTCTTGCGGATCTCCTCCACCCACTCAGGCTTCGCGATAACTGGGGGCAGGTCTGGGTCGTTGAAGTAGCGGTACTCAGAGGCCTCTTCTTTTGGACGCCCCTTCGACGTCGAGCCATCTTTCTCCTGGTAGTGGCGAGTCTCCTGCACAATCTCTTCGCCGTTGACGAGCGCCTGTGCCTGACGCATCATCTCGAAGCGGACGGCCTGCTCAACCGACTTCAAGGAGTTGATGTTCTTCGTCTCCGTACGGGTGCCGAACTTCTCCTGACCGATCGGGCGCAGCGAAACGTTCGCGTCACAGCGCATCGACCCCTGGTCCATGCGTGCATCAGAGACACCGAGAGCCTTCACAAGCTCGCGGAGCGCGCCAACGTACGCACGAGCGACCTCGGGAGCACGCTCCCCTGCACCGATAATCGGCTTCGTCACGATCTCAATGAGCGGAACACCAGCGCGGTTACAGTCAACCAACGAGGCCGTCGCACCCGTGATGCGCCCCGAGGCAGACCCGAGGTGCGTCAGCTTACCGGTGTCTTCTTCCATATGCGCGCGCTCGATTTCAACGCGGTACTCAGTACCATCATCGAGCAGGACGTCCAGGTAGCCGTCGTACGCGATCGGCTCGTCGTACTGCGAAATCTGGTAGTTCTTCGGCTGATCCGGGTAAAAGTAGTTCTTACGCGCGAAGCGCGAGCTTTCCGCAATCTTGCAGTTCAGTGCAAGGCCGATCTTGATTGCCCACTCAACACCCTTTGCATTAACGACGGGCAATGCGCCAGGCAATCCAAGCGACACAGGGTCGACGTTGGTGTTTGGCGCCGCACCGAAGTGGGCTGAAGATGTCGAGAACATCTTGGTCTCGGTTGCTAACTCAACGTGTACCTCCAACCCCATAACCGGGTCGAATTTTTCCAGTACTTCGTCGTAATCCATCAGGTCGTACGCAGTCATAGTGCTCTAGTGTAGTGCTCTCCTAGTTCTCCGTGTCGCTTGGCGCGCCCATAGCACGTTTCCGCTGGTCTACGGAGCGACAGATGAACGCAAATACCGCACCGGAGAGGTTGTGCCATACAGAAAACACTGCCGCTGGAAGTGCCGCGACTGGGTTCATGTACTGTGCGGCAAGCGTGGCGGCTAGGCCGGAGTTCTGCATCCCAACCTCGACAGCCATTGTTCGAGAAGCGGTTTCCGGCTGACGCGTGACCTTTCCAGTCAGGTAGCCCAGCAGGTACCCCAGGATGTTGTGGATTGCTACACACAGCAGCACCAAGAGACCAGCCTCTGCAAGTTTCTCACGGGAGCCCTGCACGACAATCGCCACGATCATCGAGATCGCAATCACAGAGACCCACGGCAGCGCAGGCAAGATGGCGTCAACAAGCTGAGGCAGCACGAGGCGCACGACGAGACCGAGCACGATTGGAACGATGACCATCTTGACGATCGACAGCGCCATTGCTGCTGCACTCACTGGCATGTGCTGGCCTGCCAGCCACAGAGTCAACAGCGGCGTCATGATTGGTGCAAGCAGCGTCGATATCGACGTCATAGTGACCGACAAAGCTACGTCACCACGGGAAAGGTAGCTAACGACGTTGGATGACGTACCACCTGGTGCGCATCCAACCAAGATCACACCTGCCGCGATTTCAGACGGCAGACCGAGCACCACAGTAATCGCTACTGCAATTGCAGGCATGATGACGAACTGCGCAACCACACCGATGAGTACCGGGAGCGGACGCGAAAAAACGAGACGAAAATCAACTGGGCGCAAGGTAAGCCCCATGCCGAACATCACAATGCCCAGGAGCCACGTAGTCCAACCAGAAATTGGGGCGACCGCGCCAGGTGCTGCTGCACCAAGCGCGAAGCCAATCAGTACTAGCACTGGGAAGCCCAGCGTTGCGAGGTATGCAGCGCGGTCCTGGGCATTCCCGCTAGATGGTTCTCTTTTCTCATCTACCGAAACAGTCATAGGTCACACTATAGACACACAAAAGGAGCGCCCGCGCCAGTTTCCGCAAAAATCTTTTGCACTGGCGCGGGCGCTCCACCCAAAAATTTCTTATCCAAACATGCTTCGTGCAGTCTTGTACCGGTGTTCCGGAACCGTCTTCAGGTGTGCCACTGCGGACTCGAGCGGCACGAGATCGATATCCTCACCGTGCAGGGCTACACAGGTATCAAAGTTGCCTTCGTGTGCAGCACGGGCTGCGTGCACGCCGTAACGAGTGGCAAGCACTCGGTCATACGCCGTTGGCGTACCACCGCGCTGGATGTGCCCCAGCACCGTAGTTCGGACATCGTAACCGAGGCGGCGCTTAATCTCGTCAGCGATGATCTGCCCCATCCCGTTGAAGGTCTTGTGACCGAACTCGTCTTCCTCACCGAGGCCTGCATCCATCGTGCCCTCTTTCGGGATAGCGCCTTCGGCGACAACGATGATGCCGTACTTCTCTCCCATCTGGAAGCGGCGCTCCATTGCCTTGCAAATATCTGCAATGTCGAATGGGTCCTCAGGGATGACCGTGTAGTGTGCACCACCTGCCATACCGGCATGGAGTGCAATCCAGCCGACGTGACGGCCCATCACTTCGACGATCAAGATGCGGTTGTGTGATTCTGCAGTCGTATGCAGGCGGTCAATCGCGTCGGTAGCAACCGATACTGCGGTGTCAAAGCCGAACGTGTAGTCAGTCGCGGCGACGTCGTTGTCAATGGTCTTTGGAACGCCGACAACTGGAATGCCATTATCGGACAACCACTTGGCACCCTTGAGGGTACCTTCGCCGCCAATGGCGATCAGGGCGTCGATACCGGCGTCATCCATATTCGCCTTAATAGTGTCGATACCGGCTTTGAACTTGTCGGGGTGCAAACGGCCGGTCCCCAGGATGGTGCCGCCGCGCAGCAAAATCGAATCGATAAACGCATCGTCGTACAGGTCAATCCTGCGGTCTTCCATCAGCCCGACCCAGCCATCGAGGTACCCGACAACTGTCGAGCCATATTCCGCGCTGGCAGTTCGGACGATTCCGCGAATGACGGCGTTCAGCCCTGGGCAGTCGCCGCCGGAGGTAAGAGTGGCAAGTCGCATACACACAACCCTAGCGCTTTCAAGGCAAAAGGGCTTATTCCGCATGCCCAAAAATCTGATTTCCGCTGGTCACAGGCGTCAAATTGATACTCCCATTCACACACAAATCCACAACATAGACGATTAAGGTGTTATCAAAATGAAAACGACCCCGCGGCAGTAACCTGCGGGGTCGTGGTGGATATGCCAGATAAGAAAGCTAGCGTCCAGCCTCAAACGCCGCACCAACACGGTACAGGCGCTCGTCTTCAAAAGCAGGAGCAATAATCTGCAAGCCAACGGGAAGACCAGTATCGCTTGCCGTCCCCGCCGGGACGCTCATGCCCGGGAGGCCTGCCAGGTTCAACGGCAAGGTGAAGAGGTCAAAGTTGTACATTGCCAACGGATCGTCGACTTTCTCCCCGATCTTGAACGCAGTCTGAGGAACGGCCGGGCCAGCGATGACATCCACCTTCTCAAACGCCCGACGGAAATCCTGCGCGATGAGGGTACGCACACGCTGCGCCTGCAGGTAGTAGGCGTCGTAATAACCAACAGACAACGCATACGTGCCGAGGATGATGCGACGCTTCACCTCCGGGCCGAAGCCGTCACCACGGGACGACGCCATCACATCTTCCGCAGAGTGCTTGCCGTCGTCACCCGTGCGCAGGCCATAGCGCATACCGTCAAAGCGCGCGAGGTTCGACGAAACCTCGGACATCTGGATGATGTAGTACGCGCCCATGACGTCGTCGAAGCTCGGGCAGTCCACTTCGACGATCTCTGCGCCCTGACGTTCGAACTGTGCAAAGGCGGCGTCGATACGCTCAGTGACGCCTGGCTGGGTACCTGGGCGCGAGAACTGCTTCACGCGTCCGATCTTCACGCCAGACAGATCGCCCGAAGCGCCCTGTTCAGCGGCAGCTGCGAGCTCCTGTACCGGAGTGTCAACGCTTGTGGCGTCGAACTCGTCGTGGCCGCCAATAATCTCGTGCAGCAACGCCGTGTCGAGGACGTTGTTCGCACACGGTCCAACCTGATCCAGCGACGACGCACAAGCGATCACACCGTAGCGGGAAACACCGCCGTACGTCGGCTTCACACCGACGGTGCCTGTCAGCGATGCCGGCTGACGAATAGAGCCACCGGTATCAGTGCCAATACCAATTGGTGCCTGGCCAGAGGCAAGTGCAGCAGCGGTACCACCGCCAGATCCACCCGGAACACGCTCGAGGTCATGCGGGTTACGGGTGACCTGATAGGCGGAGTTCTCAGTGGAGGAACCCATCGCAAACTCGTCGAGGTTCGTCTTGCCCAGAATTGGGATACCGGCCTCGCGCAACTTGCGGACTACCGTAGCGTCGTACGGGCTGCGGTATCCCTCAAGCATCTTCGATGCAGCGGTGGTCGGGGCATCCGTCGTCACCAGCAAATCCTTCAGTGCCAGAGGTACACCAGCCAGCTTTGAAGCCGGTGGCTTACCAGCAGCGACCTGGGCATCCACCTCGTCTGCCGCAGCGAGAGCCTCCTCGGCGCCGACATGTAGGAATGCCCCGAGCTCGTTATCAGTCTCCGCAATGCGGTCCAGGAATGCCTGGGTAACCTCGCGCGACGTCAGCTCGCCGGATTGGATTTTCTGTGCAAGCACGTGAGCTGGAAGCGACACAATGCCTTCAGATGGAAGCGTGTACTCAGTCATGCCTACTCACTTTCTCCAAGGATCTGTGGAACTACGAAGCGCTCTTCATCAACTTCAGGGGCCTGGTCAAGGGCCTGCGCCTGCGTCAACGTCTTCTTCTCGACGTCCGGCCTCATGCCAGCGTCAATCGAGTGGGGGTGGCTCATCGGCTCCACCCCATCAGTGTCGACCTGTTGCACCTTCGAAACAGCGTCAACAATGGTGTCGAGCTGCTGGGCGATCTGGTCAAGCTCATCCTCCTGCAACGCAATTCGCGCGAGGCGTGCGATGCGGGAGACCTCATCGCGTGAAATCTCAGCCAATGTGAAGTCCAATCTTTACCGTAGGTTAGCCACTAAAACGTGTTCATTCTACGTTATCCCCAGAACCCGCATCGCACTAGGCAACACCACACCATCGCCCCATCCCTTTTCGCCTCATTTTTACAATTGCATGCATATATTCATGTAATTGGCAGCATGCTGTCCGTATGCAGTGCTATAAAAGAGCCTATGTCTTACCTCGTACGAGTGACCTTGCCCGACCTACCCGGCAGTCTTGGCGAACTCGCGGAAGCCTTCGGCGTAATCGACGCAAATATTCAGTCCGTCGACATCGTCGAGACTGATCCAAGCGGTACCGTCACTGACGACATTGTTGTCAGCTTGCCCACCGGAACGATGGTCGACGCACTCATTACAGCAGCTTCAGCCATCGACGGCGTTGAAGTTGATTCGATCCGCCCGTTCACTGGGCGCGTTGACCGCAGTGGGCACATCCGGATGCTGGCGAAAATCGCCGAGCTTGCAAACAATCCGAAGCAGGCACTCGACGAGTTAACCGTGATGATCCCCCAGGCAATGACCTCTTCCTGGGCCGTGGTGCTGAAGCACACCCCCGAAGGACTCGACCGCCTGTGCGCCTCCCAGGCTGCACCAGAAGATGACCAATCCCACCCAATCATGCCACCGCTCGAGCATGCGCGGGTGCTCGTTCCGGACAACGACGCGTGGACACCAGAGTCGTGGTGGCAACTCGATACCGCGCTTGCCATCACTCCCCTCGGCGCCTCCGAGTACATTCTCGTTGTCGGTCGCATCGGCGGCCCTGATTTCCTTGCATCAGAGGTAGCTCAGATCGGAGACTTGGGAACCATCATCGGTTCGATAATTTCCTAGTCTTCAACTCCTTCTGGCCCCTGTTCGAGCAGGCGGGTGAACTCTTCCTCGTTGAGAATCCTGAGGCCGAGCTCACGCGCCTTTTGCTCTTTTGAACCGGCATTTTCGCCGACGACCACAAAGTCCGTCTTCTTTGACACAGACCCCGATGCCTTACCACCACGCGACACGATCGCCTCTTTCGCGCCATCACGCGTGTATTCCTCGAGCGTGCCCGTCACCACCACGGTGATCCCCTCAAGGGTTTGCGGAGCAACGTCGGCGGCATCAACTTCCATCGTCACGCCAGCAGCTGTCCACTTTTCGACGATCTCGCGGTGCCAGTCAACGCGGAACCACTCTTGGAACGATTCCGCAATGATGGCGCCTACTCCGTCTGTTTGCGCAAGGTCCTCCAGTGGGGCGTCGACAAGCGCTTCCATGTTGCCGTAACGGGAGGCGAGCGCACGAGCTGCGGTCGGACCGACGTGTCGAATCGAAAGCGCGACGAGGACTCTCCAGAAATCGGCATTTTTCGCAGTGTCGAGGTTCTCCAGTAGCTTGCGGCCAGAGGCATTTACCGCACCTTTCTTCGTGGTGTAGACCTGTGACTTCTTGAGGTCTTCCTCTGTGAGATCAAACAGGTCGCCCTCGTCTTGGATCACACCAGTGTCAATCATGTCCTGCGCGCCCTTTTCGCCCAGCGCCTCAATGTCAAAGGCGCCGCGACTGGCGAGGTACTTCAGACGTTGCGCCAGCTGGGCCGGGCATGAACGCGTATTCGGGCAGCGCCAGTCCGCATCCCCTTCCTTCGCAGGCGCCAACGTTGCCCCGCAACTTGGGCACTCCGCGGGGAACACGAACTCCCGCTCCTCTCCAGTGCGAAGATCTGCGACGGGACCCAACACCTCAGGGATAATCTCGCCAGCTTTACGCACTACGACCGTGTCACCAATGAGGACGCCCTTGCGGCGGACCTCGGTCGGATTGTGCAACGTCGCCATGGCGACAGTCGTACCAGACACGAAAACCGGCTCCATTACCGCGTACGGTGTTACTCGGCCAGTTCGCCCAACGGAAACCTCAATATCGAGCAGTTTCGTCGTGACCTCCTCCGGCGGGTACTTGTACGCGATCGCCCACCGTGGCGCCCGCGACGTCGCTCCTAGTTGGCGCTGTTCCTCAACCGCATCGACTTTTACAACGAGCCCATCCATCTCGTGGATCGCGTCGTGGCGGTGCTGTTCCCAATAGCGAACGGCATCCACCACCGCATCAGCAGTTGCTGCGCGCTTTGTGTATTCAGACACTGGCAGCCCCCAGGCTGCCATCTGCTCGTAGGCTTCGTGCTGGGTCTTCGGGGCAAACCCCTCGCGCGCACCGATGCCGTGGCAAATCATCCGCAGTTTGCGCTTTTTCACATCCTCGGGATCCTTTTGACGCAAGCCTCCGGCAGCCGCGTTGCGCGGATTCGCGAACGGTTTCCCGCCCTCTTCGATGCGAGCAGCGTTGAGATCTGGGAAGTCCTCGGGCCGGATAAAAACTTCCCCTCGCACCTCGACTAGCGCCGGGGCATCGCCCTGCAGCTGGTGCGGAATATCTTCAATGACCTTTGCATTGGCCGTAATGTCCTCGCCCACGCGCCCGTCACCACGCGTAGCAGCGCGAACCAGCTCGCCGTTTTCATACACGAGGTCGATCGAAAGCCCGTCGATCTTGAGCTCTGTCAGATACGGGCCCGGCGCCTTTGCCAGCCAGTCTCGTAGCTCTGCCTCCGAGAAAACATTATCTAGGCTCATCATCCGCTCGAGGTGCTCGACATCGTCGAACGCACCGCCGGTCGGCGCACCGACCTGCATCGTCGGTGAGTCCGGAACAGCGAGCTCGGGGTGCTCTTCCTCAAGTCGCACCAAGCGCTGGAAAAGCTCATCAAACTCGGCGTCACTAATAACGGGTTGGCTGTTGTAGTACAGATCCCGATGGTGACGAACTTGGCTGGCAATCTCATCCCAGAGTCGACGCACATCGACGTCATTAGCAGGCAATTCGTTCACATTTTCGTTCATAACGTGCAAGTCTAGCGTCTCTGTCCGACACGGTTAGTAAGGTAATGTGCATGGCTTTCTTCGACGCATCCCGCATGATGTCCTTCGACCTCGAGACGACTTCTGTGAACCCACGCACTGCTCGTATTGTGACGTCCTCCCTTGTCACGATCGACGGTGCGCAGGCGAACGCGCACGAGGCGCTCGCGGACCCAGGGGTTGAGATACCCGCAGAGGCTGCCGCGGTCCACGGCATCACCACGGAGTACGCCCGCGCGCACGGCCGCCCGCACGATGAGGTCTTGCAAGAAACAGTTGACATGATTAAGCGCGGTTGGGAGGACGGCCTCACTCTCATCGTTTTTAACGCGCCGTATGACCTTTCTGTGCTGCGACAGCTCACCGGAGACTTCACTGTAACCGGCCCGGTTTTCGACCCTCTCGTCATCGACCGGGCGAAGGACCGCTACAGGAAGGGGAAACGCAACCTCGGCGCTCTGTGCGAGCTGTACGGAGTGAAGCTCGACAACGCTCACGATGCGACGGCTGATGCGACCGCCGCTGCGCGCCTTGCGTGGAAGCAGGTCCGCTCCACCTACCCTGAACTCGCCCAGATGAGCACGGACGAGTTGATGGAGTTTCAGGCCGTGGAGTACTACAAACTCCAAACAGAGTTGCGGGAGTTCTTCGAGTCGAAGGGGCGTGATGTCTCAAACCTCACGACGTCGTGGCCGATGATCGGGGATGCGAGTTAGCGCAGCCCTTCCGCCATTTCAGCGGCTTCACGGTAGTTCGCAGCGGCCTGTTTCAACGTATCCGCGGGTCGTGCCCACACGTCGAAGCTGCAGGCCTCAGGGTCGGTTTGGAGTTCGTCGAGCACGTTCCACACATCCCTTGGCCGCATGGGTGCAAGCGCGAAGCGGCTGCCGCGATCGAGCAGTTGCGCAAAGCGGTCTTTTTCGGCGGTTGATTGTAGGTCCGCAAGGTCTACGGTCTGCCAAGGGACGTTGATCATCATTGGCGCGTGGAGTAGGTACTTACCAAAGCCTGCGAGGCGCTCCTCCGGTTCTGGGTATGCCGGGATGCGTTCGGCATCAGTCGCACCACGCAGTGAGCCTCTCATCACGGCGTCGAGGCTTGGCTCGTCGATTTGCAGCACTGTCGGAGCTAATCGACGCCCCACATCTTCTCGATGATCGTCAATAGCCTGTGCAAGCGCCTCGGTCACATCCCGCAGCGCACCAGTGTCCGTGATCATGCGGTGTCCATTGCGCATCTCAATTTCTGCTGCAAGTGTCCAAGGACCGACAACCTGGACTTTGATCGCATCGAGCTTGCCGGCCCACAGCGATTCCAGGACATCCAGGTCGCGATCCATCTGGTCACGCACCGCCCGGTGCTGGGTGCCAACGCGCCATCCGCGCGGGCCGCGGTCGATGGGAATGTCGAGCAACGCGGCTGTTCGCCCAATCAGGTCACTCCCGATCCCACGCTCTGGCAGCTGTGGAATGTGTGGCAGCGGTGATTCTGAAAGCACAACGTCCGCGGCAGTGACGAGGTCTGTGCCGGGCAACTCCCCGAGGCCGAACGCCGTCATGGTTGCACGCTCGAAGTCCCACAAATCGTGCCGGACCCCAGCACCACGTCACCGCGCCCGTCCGGGTCAGGCAAGTACAGCACGGCAGCCTGCCCTCGCGCGACTCCCTCCAGGGGCGTCTCCAACTCGAGATGCATGCTGTTGCCCTCAACGCGTGCGTGGCAGGCGACGACCCCGCCGTGCGCACGGATCTGTACATTGGCCGCGAACTCACCTTGCATCGCCGGATGCAGTACTTTCAGGCGGTCTGCGTCGATCTGCCAGACTTTGAGCGCTTCGCGCGGCCCGACAGTAACCGTGCCCGTGGTGGCGTCGACATCGGTGACGTAGCGCGGCTTTCCGTCCTGGGCTGGCACGCGAAGGTTGAGGCCGCGGCGCTGTCCGATGGTGTACTGGAACGCGCCGTCGTGCTCTTTGAGCTCGGTGCCGTCCTGATCGCGCACGATTCCTGGGCGCATACCGATGGACCTACCCAAAAATGCCTGGGTGTTGCCGTCCGGGATAAAGCAAATATCGTAGGAGTCCGGCTTCTGAGCGGTAGCGAACCCGAACGCTGCCGCCTCCTCACGAATCTGAGGTTTTTCCGTATCACCGACTGGGAAGATGCACTTGTCAAGCTCATCACGCGTCAGCACTCCCAACACATAAGACTGGTCTTTCAGCGGGTCCACCGAGCGCCGCAGGTTCCCGTCTTCGTCGATAGTTGCGTAATGGCCGGTAGCGATCGCGTCGAACCCAAGCGCGACAGCGCGCTCAAGCAAGGCAGCAAACTTGATTTTCTCGTTGCATCGCAGGCATGGATTCGGGGTCTCACCATGCTCGTACGACCACACGAAATTATCAATGACCTCGGCTTTAAAGCGATCGGAAAAGTCCCACACATAAAATGGAATCCCGAGTTTGTCGCACACACGTCGAGCGTCCGCAGAATCCTCCAGCGAGCAACACCCGCGTGCCGACTCTCTGGTGGCCTGCGGGTCCTGCGAGAGCGCCAGGTGCACGCCCACAACGTCGTGGCCAGCTTGGACAAGGCGTGCAGCGGCCACTGAGCTGTCCACGCCTCCACTCATCGCCACTAAAACTCGCATGTGGCGGAAGTGTACCCGCGAGCAGGAGGAGAAGAAAAGCGTACGCCGAATCATACCCAGGCATGACGACAGCCCTGCGCAGGTCGATTAGGTTATGGATATGCCTCCCTTTACTGCCCGCCTGCCGATCCGCATGCGTGACGCAAGCATCGCTTTTGTCCTCGGCGTGTGTGCTTCGCTTGGTGTCCTGAGTGCCACGAGATCTGCATGGGCGGTCGTACCTCTCCTGCTGTGGGCTATCGTCGCCCCTTTTTCCCGCTGGCGATGGCCAACTGCAACTGTGCTCACCGCATTCGTCCTATTGGGGATGCGTGCATTCAGCACGAACCTCACGGTAGCGGTGATTGTCGTTGGGGTCTTCACTGCCTACATCATCCGTCGCAATGTTCGCCCAGTTCTTCGCGACTTCGCTGCCATTGCGCTCGTTACAGGAGACCTCGTGGCACTCTCACTCGTATCGCCCGTGCCTCGGAGCATGCCCTTTGAGCAGCAGCTTCCCCACCTCGCGTGGAGCGCCACGTTGCTAGTGGCGGCTGGACTCTTCGGCGAGCTACGCAGGCGGACCGAAGAAGCCGCAACCCGCGAGCTCGAGCAGGCGCTGCGGCAGCAACGGATCGAGCTTCAACAGGCTATGTCTGAGCAACGCGCGTTCCTTGCCCGCGAGATCCACGACGTGGTTACCCATTCGCTCACTGTGATTGTTGCGCAGGCCGATGGCGGACGCTACGGCGGGGACTGCGACAAAGCCCTTCGAGTAATCGGAGAGGTCGGACGGGAATCCCTGGCGCAAATGCGCGAAGTGGTCGCGCTACTTCGTGCGCCCGAGTCGCGGTCGGTGGAACCTTCACCAGTGTCTCTAGATTTCGAAGAGCTGGTTCGTACGAGTCGACTCGGCGGCCTGGATATCACTTACTCGCAAACGGGATCTGCACCAGAGCAGCTACCACTTGCTACGTCCCTTGCGGCCAGACGCGTGGTCCAGGAGGCTCTCACGAATGCGCTCAAACACGGCGACGGCGCTGCTTTGCTTGATGTGACGTGGGAGGAAAAACAAGTGGTAATCCGTGTGAACAATGGATTCGATGGCACTGCAGCAAGCCTTGTCAATGGCCACGGCTTGCGTGGGATGCGGGAGCGCGCCGCTCTTATCGGGGCAACTTTGCAGGCAGGCCCCACCCCCACCAACAGCGGGCGTGCAGAGTGGGTCACGCAAGTGCGAATCCCCTACGTTGAGCAAGGTCTCGCCGGAGTGATACACCCCGACACGCTGGAGCATGCATGAGCACAATTCGCTTAGGGATCGTCGACGACCAGGCACTCTTCCTCCACGGTATCCAGCTCGTCATCGACTCCCAGACAGATTTGGGCGTCGATTGGCTGGCCTCGAACGGCGCTGAGGCACTCGAGCAACAGGCATCCCACCCGGTCGATGTAGTGCTGATGGATGTGCAAATGCCCATCCTCGACGGCATTGCCGCGACGGCCGAGTACGCCAGCCGTTTCCCGCAAACCAAGGTCATTATCCTCACCACGTTCGATGACGAGGATTACGTCGTGGACGCACTGCGGGCCGGCGCCAGTGGGTTCTTGCTCAAGGACACACAACCCGAGGAACTTCTCGACGCCATCCGTACCGTCGCTGCTGGCGATGCCGTCATCTCTCCGCGCGCCACCAAACGCATCATTGCTCGGATCTCTCACAGCACGCGCCAAGCCGCACACGCCGACGAGGAGCTTTCAATTTCTGCGACTGACCGCATGGCGCTTGGCGAGCTCACTGCCCGCGAGCGCGAAGTACTCATCGCAATCGGTCGTGGCTGGTCAAACTCGGAGATCTCTGAGCGCATGTTCATTTCCATGCCAACGGTGAAGACGCATGTCGGGAGGATCTTGTCCAAGACCCAGTCGCGCGACCGCGTGCATGCGGCGCTCTTCGCCTATCGCACGGGCCTTGTCGATCGTTCCGATCTCCTCGATGGCTAAGCACCATCATCCCCCGGTATGACTTGCAAGATCGTACCAAGCTCCGACGCTTTCGGAGCCTCACTTGGCGATAGTGAACACCATGAACTCACCAATCATTACTACGAAGGGCCTGACGAAGGTCTACGGTGCGCACACAGTCGTCGACAAGCTTTCGCTTGAGGTTCCGCAGGGCGCCGTGCACGGGCTCCTGGGGCCGAACGGCTCCGGCAAATCAACCACAATGAAAATGTTGCTCGGCCTGACCACACCAACTGCCGGGGAGATCACCGTGCTGGGGCAGCCGATGACCCGCTCAACACGCGGCGAGGTACTCGCTAGCATCGGCTCACTCATCGAGTCGCCAGCGGCATACCCGCACCTCACCGGTGCGGAGAACATGAAGATTGTGACGCGTCTATTCAAAGCCGATTCTGCAAACGCGCAGCGCGCGGTACGACTTGTTCGCTTGGAAAAGCACATGGACAAACAGGTCAAGAACTATTCGCTCGGCATGAAGCAACGCCTCGGCATCGCAATCGCGCTCGTACGCGACCCTCAATTGCTCATCCTCGATGAACCAACCAACGGCCTCGACCCTGCAGGTATCGAAGAAATCCGCGAGCTTATCATCAGTCTCGCACGCGACGAAGGCCGTACTGTCCTCGTTTCAAGTCACTTGCTCTCCGAAATGGAGAAGATGGCCACCAGCTTCAGCATTATCAACCAAGGCAAGCTCATATTTCAAGGCTCGAAGCAGCAGCTTTTCGACGCCCACCTCCCCGACGTCTACGTCCAAACCCCACAGGCAGCCGTTGCCACCGAAGTTCTACGAGACTTGCAACCACGCATCGTTTCCGGGGGCGTGGCACTACCCGGACTTACCGAGGAGGCCGTTGCTACTGCATGCGCGCAGCTCGTCCATCACGGAGTCCCGATCTACCAGGTTCTGCGAAAGCACCGCAGCCTGGAAGAAATTTTTATTGGGATGACAGGACGCAAGGGGCTTAGCGCATGAGCATCGAATTCTTGAAGCTGCGTCGTACGCACATCTCGCTACTGGGCGGCGTGCTCTCCCTGGGCATCGTACTGTTCGCTTGTATGAGCTTGTTCTCAGACGGCCAAATCGACGCGTTCACCGCTGCCCCGGAGGCAGCATGGTCGGGCCAACTGATTGCGGTTGCGATGTCGCTCGCATTTCTCACCCCACTGCAATTGGCGCTCATTGCCAGTCGCGCCGTCGATAACGAGCATGCAAGTGGCGGGTGGCTGCTCAACGCGGTTGCTGGCGTCCGCAAGGGCTCGCTGCTGCGACGAAAGTTCCGAGTAGTGGCGCCTCTCATCGTCACGCTCAAGCTGATGGAGTTCACGGCGTGCATCGCGCTACCAGTATTGCTGGGTGCGCCGCTGCCTAGCGGAAGCACAGCTGGAGCCTGGGCAGTGTACGTAGTTGCAGCCGTTGTCACTAGCCTAGCGATCACCAGCGCCATGTTCGTGCTCGCAGCGGTCACTGAATCGCAAGTAGGAGTGCTGGCATTTGGCGTGGCGGGAGGCTTCCTCGGCATCACCTCGCTGCTTTCCCCTGTGTGGCTCGCTGAGATGAACCCCTTCGGCTATTTTGCAGTCCTACTCCCATACACCTTCGCTAACGAAGGCGCAGTTCCTACGCAACCAGGTTGGGCTTCGTGGTGTGTCTACGTCGTGTTGCTCGCTACAGGGTTCGTTGCAATAACGCGAATACTCGACAGGAAAGAAATCTAATCATGGACATGATCGTTAACGAGTTTTGTAAACTTCGGCGCACTTACATCACAATCGTTGCCGTCGCCATCCCACTCGTCTCCGTCGTCTTCGGTGCTGGCAACTACGCCGCCAACTCTGAGACTTTGGAATCCGGGTGGACGAGCTATTGGTCCCAGGCGACGCTATTTTACGGCATGCTTTTCATGGTGGCGGGTATTTCGATTCTCGCGTCCTCCACGTGGCGCGTTGAGCACCGTGGCGGCAACTGGAACACATTGCTTACCTCGTCCAGATCGGCGGCGAGTCTGGTCACCGCAAAACTTGCTGTACTCATCGCGATGACCTCAATTATGCAGTGCGTGTTCATCGTCTTGAGCACTATCGGTGGTTGGGTCGCTGGCCTATCAGGCATGCCGCCGATGGCCCTACTCGCATCGTCCTTACTCGCTGTGGTTCCTGCGATGGCAGTGGCCGCGTGGCAAAGCTTCGCTTCAATGCTGGTCCGCAACTTTGCCATGCCAGTCGCCCTTGGCGTGGTGGCCAGCCTCGTCGCTTTTGGTGCAATTGCTGCCGGCGCCACAGTAGCGCAGTTTCTGCTTCCTCCCGTCGGCGTGGCCACGATGCTGTGGATGGGCGGTAACGCAGTCGCGGGCTCGGGTATCCTCGAGTGGAATGCGGTGTCCGGCGTCCTCGCAAGCACCCTGCTGCTTACTGCCACAGCGTGGCTTGCGTCCGTCGTGTACCTGCGCCATGCCGACGTGAAGGCGTAAGGTACTGTCACTGTGCATGGCAGCAAAAAGTGAATTCCATGAAATCGATACCGGCGTCGCGGAGGTTCTCCACGAACCGGACGGCTCCATGGTGCTCCTCGTCAACGGCGTGCCGAGCTCCCACATCGTCCCCGGCGACCCCGAACGGCTGGACTTCGAATACATGAGGTGGATCGCTGATTTTCTGAACGACCAACAGCTTGTCGACGTCCCCCTTTGGCCCAAACCACGCCTAACCCACCTCGGTGGCGCTGCCTGCACACTGCCCCGCTACTTTGCTTCTAAGTGGAACGGCTCGCGCAACACTGTCGTGGAAATTGACATGTCACTTGCCGAGCTCGCCCGCGAACTTTTCGATATCCCCCGTTCACCGGTCGTTAAAATACGAGTCGGTGACGCCCGCGAAGTCACCGACAGCTTCAAACCCAACACCCGCGACATCATCATTCGCGATGTCTTCTCATCAGCGATCACTCCACGAAACCTGACCACGGTGGAGTTCTTCGAGCAAGCGCGGAAATCACTCAGCCCGTCAGGAATATATGTGGCAAACTGCGGCAGCCACGCGGATCTCAAAGAAGCGAAGGAAGAACTGGCTGGCATGCTCGAAGTGTGGCCACACGTTGCCGCAATCGCGGACCCACCAATGCTGAAAGGCCGCCGCTACGGCAACATCGTCCTCATCGCCGCAAACACACCAATCGAGGCCAGCCCTTCGCTAAACCGTGAACTGCTCAAAGGCGCCGTGCCTGCGCAGTTCAAGCACGAAAAAAGGGCCCGTAGCCTTGCTACGAGCCCTCGCTACGACGCGCCTACCGACGTCTAGTGCGCAGCGTTATCCAACAGGATCAGCAGGTCACCAACCTGGTAATCACCAATCATCATGTTACGCAGGTCATCCACGGGCAGTTCGCCCTGAGAAGCCAGGCGCTGGACAAGGCCAGCGATGTTGTTCGCGTCCTTAATATCAAAGCCGAATTTCGCAGCCTCCGACGCAACCTGTGATGCACCCAGGGCACCGGCGGCCAACGCGAGGATCGCGACGACCAGCGCCGTGCTGTTCTGTTCCAGAACCTCAAGCTGATCGGAGTCCGGCACCTGGAACGTCTCAAGGACGCCACCTGCGGAACCGAGATTGCCAGCGGCGAAACCGCCGAACTGTGCACCGGTGCCGTTAAACAAGTTCATATCGACAGTCGCCGGAATACCAGCGACCCGGCCGGAGTCGCTACGCTGCCAGAACGTCAACTTGTCCCAGCCACCGACCGGACGTGGCGGCTGGTTCTGGTATGCGGCAAGCCACAGCGGGTAGCTAGTAAACGCGTTGGTGTTGTTCATCCGCTCGTACCAGAAATAACGGTAGGTATAGAGCATCGGCCGCTTGCCCGATGCACGCTCCAACTCAGTGAGGAAGATCTGCGTCCACGCCGCGAGCTGTGTTGGACCAAGCCCCTCATCGACCTCAAGGTCAAGAACTGGTGGCAGCTGCTGCGCAGGGCCAGCGTTAATGACGTTTGCGAAGTGGCGAGCCTGCGCAATAGGGTCCATCCCCGGTCGCGCATAGTGATATGCACCGACCTTCAAACCTGCATCTGCAGCAGCTTTGACATCTTCTTCGTAAAACGAGTTCTTGTACGTCGTTCCCTCAGTCGCCTTGACGAACGCAAAGTGCTGCCCACCGACCGTTCCTGCCATCTTCCAGTTGATTGGCGCACCACCAGGGCGCTGGTGATCAGCCACATCAACGCCAGAGATCAGACCAGGGATTGATTGAGCATCCGCATGAGGACTCAACGATTGAGGTGCAAAAACAGTAAGCGCAAGGGCAAGCGTCGCGGCCACAAAAGCCGCGGTTGCAGAGCGAAGTCTAGGGGCTACATACATACGCGACACTCTAGCGCACACCAGTCACACCATTCACACGCGACACACACAAATCATCAGACGCTTCAGTACTATCTGCCTGTATGTTGGCTGGGCACCACATTCCCACCACACGCAGACACGACCAGCAAGTTCTCGTCACGACGGGCGGCAAAACCCGGATTCTGGTGCACCCCCTCATGCCACTCGAAAATAGTTCGTGCTGCCGGGGAACAATCCCACACCCCAGCCCGACACACAATAGAAAAACGGAGCCCTCGGCACCGGGAACACTCCCGGCACCACAGGCCCCACAGAACAACTAGCTAGAAGTGCAGACCACCAGACATCGCCGCGGCAACACCACCACCAATTAACAGCAGCAGCACCACAATCGGAGCAACAATCGCCGCAATATTCGTCTCACCCTCCGCCTGGATACGATCCTTGCTTGCCGCATCCTGACGATCATCCTGCACACTCGCCGCTGGGCGCTGCGCCGTCGTCAACTGCTGCGAAGACTCATGCTTACCAGCCTTCGCCGTCGTCGGGGCAGTCTGCGTATTCTGCTGCGGTTTACGAGGCGCACCAGCCATCGCATCACCATCAACATCCGCATCCATGACCGCGGCAACATCAAACCGGCCAGCAAAGGCTTGGGAGCCATCCTCATTGACCACACGCACATCCAACGGCAACGACGACGTCTTCACCACACCAACACTGATTGGCAGCGCAACCGTCGCCTCGCCTTGACCAGCAACCGTAACAACCTGCTCGGCCTTCCCCGACGGGTAGACAACCTCAACACGCATCCGGGCCGCATCCAACCCAGGATTTGCAACCTTCAAGCTCACCGTATTCTCACCACGGTGAAGCTCAGGGTCACCTACAACAGCAACCTTCGCACTGCCCTGCGCGGCCTCAGCTTGCTGCATCGCTTCCTGCTGCGCGGCAAGCGCTTTACCATCAACCTTCACATCGGCGGCACCGATGGTGGAGTTGTAATCCTTGCCGATCTTGCC